>JBCEBX010000123.1:0-19577 GCA_039206455.1 Asticcacaulis sp. | reverse complement strand
GGGCGACGGCCAGGGCGCGCTGCTGGTCGCCGAAGCAGAACGCCTTGCGCGCCCTGATGGAATCGGCCGAATCAGACCCTGATAATCGCGCCCTTCAGGAAAAGGCTTTCCTGTCGGCGGTGCTGGGCGGCTATCTCGATTTTGCGGCGGACAATGCGCCAAGCTCTGACTCAGCCAGTCGCTTTTCGCGCATGGTTGGCCATGAGGTAAAGGCGCTCAGGGCTATTCGCGCCAACAGGCCGCGCGAAGCCTTGCCTGAACTGGCCGCGGCACTCAGTATCAATGCCGAGGAGCGCTCAGGGCTTTTGTTGCAGCCTGCGGCCTATGCCATGGCCGGACAATGGGACAAGGCCATAGACAAGGATATGCCTGCCCGACTGACAGGGGGGCTGACGCAACGTGACGGGCTTATGCTCTATCTTCAGGCGGCGGATCAGGCGCGGCTTCTGGAGTTGCGCGGCAAGCACAAGGAAGCTGAAGCGCTTTATAAACTGATCTGTGAACCCGGCCCGGCGACGGTGCTGTTCGGGCCCTATTACGGGGCGTTTCTGGAACGGCGCGGACGTAAATCCGAGGCTGAAGCCCTCTATGCCAGCATATTGACCTCATCGGAGGATGCGCAGGTGCGCCGTGCCTATCAGGCGCTGGAGCGTAAGGATTACAAAAAGCCGCCGAAGCCGTCCTTCCGTCAGATCATGGCCGATAATCTGTTCATGACCGGTACGCTCTATGCCAGTGAGCAGCAGCCGGAAATGGCGCTGGCGACCTTGAGGATGGCGCAATATGCCTCACCGGCTACCGACAGCCTGAGCGATGACCGGACGCGTCTGTTGCTCGGGCAGGTGCTTGTCAAGCTGCGCGACCATGAGTCGGCTCAGGCCGAATGGGCGCAGGTGGATGAGACCTCTGTCTATTACGATGAAGCCCGTCTGCGCATGGCCTGGAGCCTTAAGGCGCAGGACGATCACGACGGGGCGCTGACGCTGTTCTCGCAGTTGTCGGCAGAAAACCCCACGGACATCGACCTTGTGGTGCAGCGCGTCAGTCTGTTGTGGGAAAAGAAGGACTATCAGGCTGGCCTTGATGTGCTTGACGGGTTTATTGCCCAACAGGGCGAAGACGCCGTCAGCTGGCAGGGCTGGTTCATTCAGGCCATTATCTATCATGAACTTGATCAGTGGGACCGCGCCGAGGCGGCGCTGAAAAAAGGTCTGGCACTGGATGCCGACAATCCGGATTTGTTGAACTTCCTCGGTTACGGCTGGATCGAGCGTAACCAGAACCTCGATGAGGCTCTGAGTATGGTGCAGCGCGCCTTGATCCGCCGTCCGGATTCGGGGGCGATCATGGATTCGGTCGGCTGGGGCTATTATCGCAAGGGCGAATATGCCGAAGCGCTGGAGTGGATCGAAAAGGCCATTGCCCTTGAGCCGGCAGACCCTGAGGTTAACGAGCATCTGGGGGATGTCTATCAGGCCATGGGTCGCCATATAGAGGCGCGTTATCAGTGGGCGCGTGTCCTGACGCTGGATGCTGACGAAAAGCAGATTGCCAGTGTTCAGAAAAAACTGGATGCGGCGACGGCTGGGACGCCACAGCCAAGCCTTACGACCGCCAAAGCACCCTAAGTCCATGCAGGTTCTGGCTAAAGCCAAGGTCAATCTGTGCCTGCATGTCGAGGCTCCGGATCAGCGCGGCTATCATCCGTTGCAAAGCCTCGTGGCTTTTGCCGATATCGGCGACGATATCCGGTTCACTGAGGGGGGAGAGGGGCCGTTACTGACGATTGACGGGCTGTTCTCAGAAGGGCTTGGGGGCGGTGAGGATAATCTGATCCTTAGGGCGCTGCGCCGGTTCGAGGCCGAAACGGGGGCGCGAATCACCCATCATATTCACCTGACGAAAAACCTGCCTCTGGCGGCCGGTGTCGGGGGGGGCAGCGCCGACGCAGGGGCGGTTTTAAGGGGGCTGAGAGCGCTTTATGCGCCGGAGATGCCTGATGCGCGTCTTGAGGCCATAGCCGCGTCTACGGGGGCTGACGGGGTGATGTGCCTGTGGTCGCGGCCTGCGATTGCCCAGGGCTATGGCGAGACGCTGACCTTTGTCAGTTTGCCGTCCCTGTCATGCGTGCTGATAAATCCGCGGGTAGCCTCGCCGACGCCTGCGGTCTATGCCGCCTATGACCGGCAAGGTGTTTTCCCGCCCTCGGCACTTGGGTTCAGGCCGGAAGACACGGAAAGCGCTGCGGCGCTGATGGACAGGTTAAGGGCAGGGCGTAACGATCTTGAAGCGCCAGCGGTGGCCTTAAATCCGGTGATTGGTGAGGTGCTGGCATCCTTAAGGGCACAGCCTCAGACACGGCTGGCGCGTGTGTCGGGATCGGGAGCGACCTGCTTTGGCCTGTGTGAGACGGATCAGGACGCCCATGCGCTGGCTGAGGCCTTAAGTGTTCTGTGGCCTCAGGCATGGATCAGGGTTTGCCGGTTAGGGTAAGAACGCGAAAAACGCGGCCTTCGTAATGAAAGCCGCGTTTAAAACGCTTAAGGCGCACCCGAAAGACCTATTAGTCTTTCTTAGGCGTGATAACCTGACGGCCCTTATAGATGCCGGTCTTCAGGTCAACATGGTGCGGACGGCGCAGCTCGCCCGTGTCCTTGTCTTCAACAAAGGAGTTGGCACCGAGCGCATGGTGCGAACGACGCATGTTGCGCCGTGAAGGCGATACTTTCCGCTTAGGTACGGCCATTTTCGTCTCTCTTATTCTTCAAATCGCCGAAAGCTTTTTTGAGGTATGCTCTCAGGCACGCAAATCATGTCGGGCGGAAAACCGTCCGGAAGGCGGGCCTTATGCCTCAAGCCAAGCGGCTTATCAAGGGGCAATCGCTGTTGGAAACCCTAAAAAACAACTTTGGTTGTCACTGCCTGAGGGTAAAGCGGTGAAACTGGCCCCAATCCGGCCATATTTCATTCAGGCAATGTTCAGTTTCAAAATTGTTACATGGGATATAGCGTAAATTTCGCCCAAAGGGGTAGTGCCATGCAAGTGAAATCCTTCCTGTCCCGCCATATGCCCAAGGCCCTGATGGGGCTGGGGCTGGCCTTTGTTGTAAGTCTGCCGTCTGTTGCCAGCGCCCAGAGATATGACGGCTATTGTTATCAGAAAAAATCAAACGCCACAGCGACCGGAGCTATTTTAGGGGCCGTGGTCGGTGGTGTGATCGGCAATGAAGCCTCAAACCGCTGGGATCGCGGCGGTAATACGGTGGCCGGTGCCGCCGTTGGCGCCGCTGTCGGGGGCATGGCGGGCAATGCCAGCGTCAGTTGCTACGAAGACCGCTATTACAGCTATGATGCCGGTTATTATGATCCGCCCCCGCCGCCACGCGGCTATGTGACGGTCTATTATAACCAGCGTCCGAACTATGGCTATCGCAGCGTTTATCGTGACCGCTACTATGGTCACTATGCCCCGCCGCGCGCCGTCCATCACCATCACCACTATGGTCATGGCCGCCGGGATCATTATGATCATCACAGGGGCCACAACCGTCATTATGACCGGCGTGACCACAGGCGCTATGATCGTCATGACCATCGGCGTAATGACCGTCATCACGATCGTCGGCGTTACGACCGCCGCTAGTCACTTACCTGTAAACAGGCCGGTATTCTGAATGAAAAAAGCCTCCGCAACAGCGGAGGCTTTTTTTGCTATTCGGCGATGGTTTTCAGGGCGTCAGCCGCGCCTTCATGGCCTTGTTCGGCTGCTTTGGTGAGCCATTCAATCGCCAGAGCTTCGTCTTCATCGACGCCTTCGCCCTTATAGTAGCTGATGCCCAGATTATATTGCGCCCCCTTATGGCCCTGAGCCGCCGCCTGCTTGTACCAGAAGGCCGCCGCCCTGTGGTCAACCGGCGTACCTTCGCCGTTGTCGTACATGACCCCAAGATTATACTGACCCTTTTCGTCTTCGGCATAGGCGGATTGCTGATACCATTTCAGGGCCTTGATCTTATCAACCGCCACGCCATCGCCCGTATCGTACATAAGCGCCAGATTGAACGGTGCCCACTTGCTCCCCGCCGCAGCTGCTTTTTCGTACCAGGCGGCGGCTTTGGGTTTATCGACCTCTACCCCTTCGCCTTCATCGTACATATAGCCTATGCGAAACTGGGCCTTGGGTTCGCCCTGTTCAGCGGACATAAGGTACCATTTGAATGCTTTGGCGTAGTCCTGAGGAATACCTGAGTCCTCGTCGTAATAGAGCTGCGCCAGATTATACTGCGCATTGCTATGCCCCTGAAGGGCAGCTTTTTCGTAGAATTCCTCAGCCTTTTTCGGATTTTTCTGCGTGCCCTGACCTTCGTCGTAGCTGATGGCCAGATTATACTGCGCCTTGGCGTGGCCTTGCGCGGCTGCCAGCTTGTACCAGTCCACGGCAGTGGCTTCGTTCTTCTCTACGCCATAGCCAAAGTCATAGCTGATCGCGACCATATACTGGCCTTCGGCATCGCCTTTGCGTGCCAGATCCTGATAGAGGGGAAAGGACGTCGCATAATCCTGCGCTTCGAAAGCGGTCTCGGCGGCTTTCAGCGACTCGTTTGCCGACGCGTCGGATGCCTTTGCCGGACTGGTCGGGGCCGCAGACAAGGGGCTTGTGGCCCCCAGCGTACAAAAGATGAGTGCTGAGGCGGTAAGCCATAGCTGACGATAAGACATTAATATCTCCCCCATTTAAATGTGACCAATGGTCAAAAAATACCAAAAGCGCATTATCATGCGCGACCGGTTTCTGGCTATAAAAAACCCCGGCAACCGAGGCTGCCGGGGTTAAATAAACGATGCTCTTATGTGTCTTAGCTATTGGCGCGAATCGCGGCCTGAGCGGCGGCTAGACGGGCCACCGGCACGCGGTAGGGTGAGCAGGAGACATAATCGAGGCCAACCGACTGACAGAAGGTGATCGACGCCGGATCACCACCATGCTCGCCACAGATGCCGAGCTTGATGTCAGGACGCGTGGCCCGCCCCTTGGTCGAGGCCATACGGATCAGTTCACCCACACCATCGGGATCAAGCGAGACGAAGGGATCTTTTTCGTAGATGCCCTTTTCGATGTACGGGTTCAGGAAGCGGCCCGAATCATCGCGGCTGATGCCATAGGTGGTCTGGGTCAGATCGTTGGTGCCGAATGAGAAGAACTCGGCTGCTTCCGCCAGCTTATCAGCCAGAAGGGCGGCACGTGGCAGTTCGATCATGGTGCCAACCTTATAGTCCACGGACGTGGCACGGCGCTCAAGTACGGCATCGGCCACACGGCGGGTGAGGGCCACCAGATTGGCCATTTCCTCACGCGTACCGACCAGCGGGTGCATGATATCAGGCTGAGGGTTCAGTCCATTGGCGCGCACATCCGAAGCCGCTTCGAAAATGGCTTCGACCTGCATCTCGTAGATTTCAGGGAAGGTAATCCCCAGACGGCAGCCGCGCCAGCCGAGCATCGGATTGGTTTCCGACAGTTCCTTGACGCGCTTGGCCAGCTTGTCTTCGGAAACCTCAAGCGCTTCGGCCACGCCCTTGATGTCGTCTGCGGTGTGCGGCAGGAACTCATGCAGTGGCGGGTCGAGCAGGCGGATGGTGACCGGCAGGCCGTCCATGATCGTGAACAGCTCAACAAAGTCGGCCTTTTGATAGGGCAGGAGCTTGGCCAGAGCCTTGCGGCGACCGGCTTCGTCATCGGCGAGGATCATTTCGCGCACCGCGGTGATACGCTCTTCGTCGAAGAACATATGCTCGGTACGGCAAAGCCCGATGCCTTCGGCACCGAAGCCGAGTGCGGTTTTCGCATCGGTCGGGGTTTCGGCATTGGTGAGTACCTTAAGCGTGCGGAACTCATCGGCCCAGGCCATGATCTGATGGAAATCGTCAGAGAATTCCGGCTCGATCATACGTACCGAACCCTTGAAGATTTCACCGGTCGAGCCATCCAGCGTGATCAGATCACCGTGGCTGTAGGTTTCGCCCCGCGCAGTAAACTCACCGCGCTCGGTCGAAATCGTCAGTTCACCGGCACCGGAGACGCAGGGACGGCCCATGCCACGGGCCACCACGGCAGCATGCGAGGTCATGCCACCGCGTGCGGTGACAATGGCCTTGGCGGCGTGCATACCGTGGATGTCTTCGGGGCTGGTTTCGTCGCGCACCAGAATGACATCTTCACCCGCTGCCGCCAGACGCACGGCATCATCGGCAGTGAAGACGATCTTGCCAGCCGCCGCGCCCGGAGAGGCGGGCAGACCACGGGCGATCAGGGTGCGATCCGCCTTGGGGTCAAGCATGGGGTGCAGAAGCTGATCGAGGCTTGAGGGATCAAGGCGCAGAAGCGCTTCCTGAGGCGTGATCAGGCCTTCGCGAGCCATGTCCACGGCGATTTTCAGTGCCGCGCGTGAGGTGCGCTTGGCGTTACGGGTCTGGAGCATATAGAGCTTGCCCTGTTCGACCGTAAATTCCACGTCCTGAACGTCGCGGTAATGCTTTTCGAGGGTTTCGACTGTGTCGCGGAACTGTGCGAACACGTCGGGCAGGGCTTCTTCCATTGATGGGTTACGCTCGCCCATTTCCTCACGCGCTTTTTGCGTCAGGGTTTGCGGCGTACGGATGCCGGCCACCACGTCTTCGCCCTGAGCGTTAAGCAGGAACTCGCCGTACAGGGCCGGATCACCGGTCGAGGGGTTACGCGTAAAGGCCACGCCCGTCGCGGAGGTATCGCCCATATTGCCGAAGACCATCGACTGGATATTGACGGCGGTGCCCCAGTCTTCGGGGATGTCGTGCATTTTACGGTAGAACTTGGCGCGGTCGTTCATCCATGAACCGAACACGGCCTTAACGGCGCCCCAGAGCTGATCCTTGGGGTCCTGCGGGAAGTCGTGACCCAGTTCCTGCTTCACCAGCGCCTTATAGTCGGCAATGATGCGTTCCCAGTCTTTGGCGGTGATGTCGGTGTCAATCGTGATCCCCAGACGATCCTTATGATCATCGAGAATGTCTTCAAAGGCATGATGCTTTACGTCCAGCACGACGTTTGAATACATGGTGATGAAGCGGCGGTAGCAATCGAGCGCAAAGCGGCGGTCACCGGTCAGATCGGCCAGACCACCCACCGTGGCATCATTCAGGCCGAGGTTCAGAACCGTGTCCATCATGCCGGGCATCGAGGCACGGGCACCGGAACGTACCGAAACCAGCAGCGGGTTTTCGACGCTGCCGAAACCTTTGCCGGTTGAGGCCTCAAGGGCGCTCAAGGCCTCTTCGACCTGAGCCACAAGACCGTCCGGCAGGGCCTGACTGTTCTGGTAATAGTGGACGCAAGCCTCAGTGGTGATGGTGAAGCCCGCCGGTACCGGCAGACCCAGAGATGACATTTCTGCGAGGTTGGCACCTTTGCCCCCCAGCAGATTTTTCATGGTTGCATCGCCGTCGGCTTTTCCGGCCTGAAAGGCGTAAACCCAGTGTTTGGACATGGAAAACTATCCCTCTTTCCTTTTCCCGAAACCTGTCTGATATGTGATCAATTCAGGCGGTAATTGTATGATTATATTGTTTTTTCAGTCTTTTTCAGACGGATTATCGCCCTTATACGCAAAATGATCTCTGGTCTGAATAGATTCGTGTAAAAAAATGTATCCATATCTGATTTGGTGCGTTTTTGCGTTGCAGTGCAGCATTTATGCCCGAATCTCATTTGGTTACCAATCACAAGCCCTTGAGCAAAAATAAAAAAGCGCGAAAGCCTGAACTTTCGCGCCTTATGTTTTTACACCAGTTTTGACAGATCACCGGCTGAGCCAAACAGCTTTCTTAAGGCTCCCAGCAGTTTCAGGCGATTGTCACGGATGGCGGCGTCTTCAGCATTGACCAGCACCCCGTCAAGGAAGGCGTCAATGGCGGGCCGGAGACTGGCCAGAGCCGTGAGGGCCGCCGCGTAGTTTTCTTCGGAGACGAGCTTTTGTACCGCCGGTTGGGTGACGGTAAACAGCCGGATCAGTTCGGCCTCAACAGCGGGTGTGTCGGCAAGGGAGGCAGGCTGGCCTTCGGGTAGCTGGCCTTTTTTGGCTTCGGCATTCAGGATGTTGTTGATCCGTGTGAAGCCTGCCTGAAGGTTATCGCCGTCCGCAGACGCCAGAGCTGTTTCAAGGGCGCGGATACGCGAAACCGTGCGTAAAATGTCCGTGTCGGCAATGGCAAAACCGGCTTCGATGGCATCGAAGCGCACGCCTTCGTCCTTAAGCATGACCTTGAGGCGGTCAGCGAAGAAGGCGTTAAATTCGGCGCTGACGGTTTTATAGTCACGGAAGGTCAGGAGCGCGTTTTCGACCGGCGTCTGATTTTCGACATGCTCAAACGTGATATCGAGGTCGTGGTCACGGTCGGTTTCCAGCACATAGACCGCACTTTCAAGCAGGCCCTGACGGAAATCGCGCAGATAGTTGTCATAGGTCGTCGAACCGTTATGATTCCAGCGCGGGCCCGCCGATCCGCGCCAGTTATCCGTATCGACATAGACGGCGCGCTTAGGCCCGGCATAGTTCAACAGACTATAGTACCAGGTCTCAAGCAGGTCATTGAGCGACAGGCGCACATTGTGCTCACGCAGGATGCGCAGCACGCCCAGAGCCGCGCGGCGCAGGGCATAGGGGTCTTTGGAACCGGTGGGCTTTTCGTCGATGGCGAAAAACGCGGTCAGGGTGTCGATCTTGTCCGCCAGCGCCACAGCCACCGATACCGCGCCTTCGGGCAGGGAATCTGACGGGCCTTGCGGCTTATAGTGGTCACGTATGGCATCGGCTATGTCGCGCGGCAGCTTTGCGGCTTCGGCATAATAACCGCCCATGATCCCCTGAAGCTCAGGGAATTCACCGACCATCAGAGACGCCAGATCAGCCTTGGCCAGACGTGCCGCGTCCGCTGTCATGCTGACGTCCGCACGGACAACCGGTGCAATTTTCTGTGCCAGAGCCATGATACGCTCAACGCGTTGCGCCATAGTCCCCAGTCTGGCGTGGAAGGTGACGCCTTTCAGCTTTTCATTCCACGCATCGAAATTACCGGCGCGGTTGTCTTCTGACCAGAAAAAGACGGCATCCGACAGGCGGGCCGACAGAACCTTGGCGTTGCCGCGCTTGATTTCGGCCCCCTTGTCGGAGGCCTTAAGGTTGGAGACAACGACAAATTTCGCCGCCATCTTACCGGTCGTCAGATCACGTACGGCGAAATATTTCTGGTGCGTGCGCATCGAGGTGCGGATGACCTCGGGCGGCAGGGTAAGGAATTTCTCGTCCATATCCCCCAGAAGTGGCACCGGCCATTCATTGAGGCCTGCCACTTCCTCAAGCAGACCATGATCTTCGATCAGGCTGCAACCGGCGGCGGCGGTGACTTCGTGGGCCTTATCGAGGATGATCGACTGACGCTCAAGGTGATCGAGAATAACGAAGTTGTCTTTCAGGCCTTTTTTGTAGGACGCAAAGTCCGTGACCTCAAAGGGTTCACCTGTGCCGAGGAAGCGGTGACCTTCGGTGACATTGCTGGCGGTCACGCCGCCAATTTCAAACGGCAGAACCTGACCGTCAAACAGGAAGATAATCCGCTTCAGCGGACGCACCCAGCGGAAGGTCGAGGTGCCGGAACGCATGGACTTCGGCCACGGGAAGCTTAGGATTACGTCACGCAATATGTCGGGCAGGGCGTCGGCCGTTTTCTTGGCGGGTTTTTCAATGCGAGCGATGAAGACACCGTTTTCGATCACCAGTTGTTCGCGTGACAGGCCAACCTTACGCAGGAAGCCTTCGAGGGCCTGTGGCGGGGCCGATTCCTTGGGGCCTTTGACCTCTTCGGTGACTGAAGGCTGTTCGAGCGGCAGGCCTTCGGCATGCAGGGTCAGGCGGCGCGGGCTGACATAGGCCTTGAGGCTTTTGTAGTCTATGCCTTGCGCCTTGAGTTTGGCGTCAAACAGGCGCTCAAGGTCGCGGGCGGCCCCAAGCTGCATGCGGGCAGGGATTTCTTCGGAGAAAAGTTCGATAAGCAATTGAGTCATCTGAATTAACGCGCCTCTTCCTGAGCGGCCCACTCAAGTGCACACGCCTTACACAGGTCACGGATACGGCCGATATAGGATTGGCGCTCCGCCACCGCGATAGCCCCGCGGGCATCCATAAGGTTGAACAGGTGTGAGGCCTTAAGGACATGATCATAGGCGGGCAGCACCAGCTTATAGCCCAGACTGTTTTCGGTGTTGAGGATGCGGGTGACGTTGCGTTCCATATCCTCGAACTGGCGTTTCAGCGTCTCGACGTCCGAGGTCTCGAAATTGAAGGCCGAGAACTGGCGTTCCTGTTCCTTGAAGACGTCGCCATAGGTTACGCCGTCATTATTGAACTTCAGGTCGTACACATTATCGACATTCTGAAGATACATGGCCAGACGTTCCAGACCATAGGTCAGTTCGCCGGACACGACATCAACCTCGATGCCGCCGACGCCCTGAAAATAGGTAAATTGCGTGACTTCCATGCCGTCGCACCAGACTTCCCAGCCAAGGCCCCATGCGCCGACTGTCGGGTTTTCCCAGTCGTCTTCGACAAAGCGGATGTCATGCACCTTTGTGTCCAGACCAATGGCTTCAAGCGAGCCGAGATAAAGCTGCTGAAGGTTTTCGGGGTTCGGCTTGAGGATGACCTGATACTGATAATAGTGCTGAAGGCGATTGGGGTTTTCGCCATAGCGTCCATCAACCGGACGGCGTGACGGCTGAACATAGGCCGCTTTCCACGGCTTTTTACCGAGCGCGCGCAGGACGGTGGCCGGATGCAGGGTGCCTGCACCGACTTCGATGTCATAGGGCTGGAGGATGACGCAGCCTTGCTGGCTCCAGTAATGATGCAGGGTCAGGATCAGATCCTGAAAAGACAAGGGGGTGGAGGTCGCTTTGGCCATGAGTATGCACACGCAGTTATAATTGTGCGCGAACATAAAGGGGCGGGCAGGGGCAGGCAAGCGGGCATTATAAAGAAAAGAAAGAATACCCCTCCGCCTTCGCTCCGCTCAGGCACCTTCCCATCGTTTCACGATAGGGAGGAGAATGTGTGATGCCACAGAGGGATGGCGCGTGTGTATAATTCATGTCAGCATTTTGTAATGAGGCTTAAACACGGACTTGCGCGTAACTTACGCAAAGAAATGACTCCACCCGAAGTCAGGCTGTGGGTGCGTTTGCGTTCACGCGCCAAGGGCAATCTGATCTTTCGTCGACAACATCCTGTCGGGCCTTATGTACTTGATTTCTATTGTCCGAAAGCAAGGCTGGCGGTTGAGGTGGATGGATTCGCGCACACGAAAGAAGAAAACATCTTGTGCGATATGGTGCGTGATCAGTGGCTGGGTGATAAGGGGATACATACTTACCGGATACCGGCACATGAGATTATGAAGGATGCCGATAGTGTTGCTGCTGGGGTTTACGATCTGGCGCTGTCGCGGTTGAAAAGCCCCTAAGATACCCCTCCGTCTACTCACTCCGTTCGTAGCCACCTCCCCGCAAAGCAGGGAGGAGGAAGCGAGCAACATCTTCTCCTCCCTATCGTGAAACGATGGGGAGGTGCCTGAGCGAAGCGAAGGCGGAGGGGTACGACACTGTATTTCACACAAGCGTGGAATCAGATGTAGTGCGCTGATGAGTGAAACGCGATCGGCACATTGGCGGGATATATTGACGGCCCTTAAGCACGCGCCGTCGTGGTTGTTGCTGGCGCTTGGGTTCTCGGCTGGTTTGCCGTTCCTGATGACCGGCGCGACGCTCGGTTTCTGGATGCGTGAAGAAGGCGTCAGCCTGACCGCTATTGGCTTTATGTCATGGGTCAGTCTTCTGTACGGCCTTAAGGTTCTGTGGGCACCGTGGATGGATAAGGTGCGTCTGCCGCTGCTTTATGGGTGGTTGGGCCAGAGACGTTCCTGGATGCTGGTGTCGCAAATCGCCATTGCTGTCGGGCTTGTGGTCATGGCGTCCATCGGGCCATCCGCTAACCTCACTGCCTTTGCCCTGTCGGCCCTGTTTGTCGCTTTTGCCTCGGCCTCACAGGAAATCGCTATTGACGCCTGGCGCATTGAACAGACGAAAACGCAGGCCGATGAAGGGCTTAATCCGACCTTCTATGCCTATGGCTTTCGCTTTGCGGTGCTTTTGAGCGGGTCACTGATTCTTATCCCGGCCGAGCATCACGGCTGGCCGGTATCGGTGACGGGGCTGGCCTGTGTCATGGCCATAGGTATGATCGCCACGCTTGTGGCTAAGCCGTCCGAAGCCGAGTTGTCGGTTACGCCCAAGGTGCAAAACCTGCAAACCCTGCTGATTGAGCCATTCCAAAGCTTTTTCAAAGAATATGGCGGGCTGTCTTTATTAATATTACTGACGCTGGCGCTGTATCGGTTGCCGGATTACCTGATCGGGCCGGTGGCGGGGCCATTATACGAAGACACAGGCCTGACCAATTCGGCCATAGCCTATATGCGTTCGACCGTAGGGCTTACGGCGTCTCTGATCGGGGTCGCTCTGGGCGGGGCCTGTATATTGTGGCTTGGCATTGAGCGTTCGTTCTGGATTGGGGCATTGGCGGGGCCTTTGTCCAATATCGCTTTTGCCATGATGGCGGTCTATCCGGGTGATCTGACGGTGTTTGGTGCCACGCTGGTGATTGATAATATTGCCAATGGCATAGCTGAAACTGCCTTTATCGCCTTTATGACGCGACTGGCGGTGCGTGAGTTTTCCCTGACCCACTATGCGCTGATGTATTCAGTGGCGGCGTTTTCAGGCAAGTTGCTTAAAGGTTTTTCCGGTCAGGTGGTTGATGGCCTGACGCCTGATCTGGGGTTGTTTGGTGCCTATCAAGCCTTTTTCATCGGCACGGCCGTGTGCGGTCTGCCAGCGTTGATCCTGTGTCTCATCCTGCGCCGCAGGGGGCTGTTCAGAACGGCGTAAGTTTCATTATATGGGAAGAGCGCTTGTAACTGTCACAGGCTCTTGCTAGAGCAGGTCTGTTTTATTTCTGTTGGTTTGGGAACCGTTGCATGACCGAAATTATCGATATCGTCGCCCGTGAAATTCTCGATTCGCGTGGTAATCCGACCGTTGAGGTCGATGTTACGCTGGAAGACGGCTCGTTTGGCCGTGCGGCTGTGCCTTCGGGGGCCTCAACGGGGGCGCACGAAGCGGTCGAAAAGCGCGATGGCGATAAGTCACGTTATCTCGGTAAGGGCGTGCGTCAGGCCGTTGATGCCGTCAATAACGAAATCTATGACGCCATTTCCGGTTTTGATGCCCGCGATCAGCGCCGCATCGACCAGACCCTTATTAATCTCGATGGTACGCCTAACAAGAGCCGCCTCGGGGCCAATGCCATTCTCGGTGTGTCTCTGGCGACCGCCAAGGCAGCCGCCAATGCCGCTAATCTGCCGCTCTATAAGTACATTGGCGGTATCTCGGCCCGCGTACTGCCTGTGCCCTTGATGAACATCATCAATGGTGGGGCGCACGCCGACAACCCTATCGACATTCAGGAATTCATGATCGTTCCGGCCGGTGCCGAGAGCTTCTCGGAAGGCCTGCGCATGGGGGCGGAAATCTTCCACAGCCTGAAGTCGGCGTTGAAGGCCGCCGGTCACAACACCAATGTCGGCGATGAGGGCGGTTTCGCACCGAACCTGTCGTCTGCGGAAGAAGCGCTGGCCTTTGTCGTCAAGGCCGGTGAAAACGCAGGCTATAAGGCGGGTCAGGATTTCTGGCTGGCGCTTGATGTCGCCTCGACGGAATTCTTCAAGGGTGGCCAATATCATCTTGAAGGCGAAGGCAAGACCTTGTCGCCTGAGGGTATGGTCGATTATCTGGCGAAACTGGCGGATGCCTTCCCGATTGCCTCTATCGAAGACGGCATGAGCGAAGATGATTTCGAAGGCTGGAAGCTGTTGACGGATCGTCTGGGTGATCGTCTGCAACTGGTCGGTGACGATCTGTTCGTCACCAACCCGCTGCGTCTGGAAACCGGTATTGTCGAAGGTCTGGCCAATTCGATCCTCGTCAAGGTCAACCAGATTGGTACGCTGTCGGAAACACTCGATGCCGTCGATCTGGCGCACCGTTCGGGCTATACCTCGGTCATGTCGCACCGCTCGGGTGAAACCGAAGACTATACAATTGCCGACCTCTCGGTGGCGCTCAACTGCGGTCAGATCAAGACCGGTTCTCTGGCGCGTTCAGACCGGTTGGCCAAATATAACCAGCTTCTGAGAATCGAATCTCAGCTTGATGACGAAGCGGTCTATGCCGGTTTGAGCGTTATTCGCGGTTAAATGCTGCGTCTTAAGGATCGTTCCGAAGAACGGTTTTTACAGAAATGACAAAAAGAGCGGTACGGATGCCCCGTGCCGCTCTCTTTTTGTGATAAATTCTTTCAGCTGATGTGACATGATTGGTAACAGTTTGTTAAAGTTGCGTGAGCGAAATGGTGATCAGGTTCGCTTTGCAGTACATAAGGGGCATAAGACGTGTTTATGCAATTGAGGCCATATTTGCCTACGGCTTTTATCGCTATAGTCATTGCCTATTGTAGTGTTCAGTATTTGACCGGTGATAAAGGGTTCTTTTCACAAGAATCAAGACAGGTTGAACTGGCTATAAAGGAAAAAAGGCTCACGGAGCTTAAGGCGGTCCGAAAGGACCTTGAGGCGCGTGATCGTTTCCTTAGAACCGACAATTTATCAAAAGAATTACTTGAAGAGCGGGCGCGTATTCTTCTGGGGCTTAATGCGCCGGATGAGTACGTCATCCGTGATCGAGTCGTGAAAGACGATCAATCCTGAGCATTTGAGGGACTTTACGCGCGCTCAGGCTTTGCCTAAGAGGTTAGGCAAGGTTTTGGCTGCGGCAGAAATTGTCGTTGCCGTCAAAAATCCACAGCTCTCGCATTTCGCTTAAGGCGCTGGGCTTTTTTTTAAACCTATTTTCTTAGGCCTATTTCTTAGGGAGGCTTATATGGCGCGTGCCGCCAAGGCAGACACCGGAACTCAGACTGCCGGTGACAAACTCAACCGCAATGTGTCGAAAGACGACCTACTTAAATATTATCGCGAGATGGTTCTCATCCGCCGCTTTGAAGAGCGTGCGGGCCAGCTTTATGGCATGGGCCTGATCGGTGGTTTCTGCCACCTGTATATCGGGCAGGAAGCCATTGCTGTGGGCATGGAAGAAATCTCCATTGACGGCGATCAGGTGATCACCGGCTACCGCGACCACGGCCATATGCTGGCCGCAGGTATGGACCCCAAGGAAGTTATGGCCGAACTGACCGGTCGTAGCGGTGGTTCATCCAAGGGCAAGGGCGGGTCGATGCACATGTTCGACATCGCGACCGGCTTCTATGGTGGGCATGGTATCGTCGGCGCGCAGGTGTCCTTGGGCACCGGTCTGGCTTTCGCCGATTTCTACAATAAGAACGGCAATGTCTCCTTCACCTATTTCGGTGACGGCGCAGCGAACCAGGGGCAGGTTTACGAGAGCTTCAACATGGCTCAGTTGTGGAAGCTGCCGGTTGTTTATGTGATCGAAAACAACGAATATGCCATGGGTACGGCTCTGGCGCGCGCTTCGGCAACCACTGAGCTTTATCAGCGCGGCGCTTCGTTCGGTATTCCGGGCGAGCAGGTGGACGGCATGGACGTATTTGCCGTCATCGAGGCTGGCCAGCGTGCGGCCGAACATGCCCGTTCGGGCAAGGGGCCTTATATCCTTGAGATGAAGACCTATCGTTACCGCGGTCACTCGATGTCCGATCCGGCCAAGTACCGCACCAAGGAAGAGGTTGATGAGGTCAAGACGACCCGTGACCCGATTGATCACATCAAGACCATGCTGCAACAGGCAGGCGTGGCCGAAGACGAGATCAAGACCATCGACAACGAAGTCAAGGCCATCGTGCTTGAGGCTGTCGAGTTCGCGCAAACCAGCCCCGAACCCGATCCGTCCGAGCTTTATACCGACGTTTATCTTGAGGCATAATCCGATATGACTGACATTCTTATGCCCGCGCTTTCTCCGACCATGGAGGAAGGCACCCTTTCCAAATGGCACATCAAGGCCGGTGACGAAGTCTCCGCCGGTCAGGTCATTGCGGAAATCGAAACCGACAAGGCGACCATGGAAGTCGAAGCTGTCGATGAAGGTGTGGTTGAGGCCATCCTGATCGAAGCCGGTACCGAAGGCGTCAAGGTCAACACCCCAATCGCCCGTTTAGCTGGTGGTGAAAGTGCTTCGGCAACGCCAACCGCTCAGGGTGCCGCCGGTGGTGCCGATGAGGTCAAGGCCGAAGGTGGCGAAAAGACCTATGCCGATACGACACCGGCAGCGGCTGAAGCGCCTAAGAAAAAAGAACTGCGCGATCCGGAAATCCCCGAAGGCACGCCGACCATCAAGATCACCGTACGTGACGCCCTGCGTGACGCTATGGCCGAAGAGATGCGTCGTGATGAGCGCGTCTTCCTGATGGGTGAGGAAGTCGCCCAGTATCAGGGGGCCTATAAGGTGTCCCGCGGTCTGCTGGACGAATTCGGTGATCGTCGCGTTATCGATACGCCGATTACGGAAATGGGCTTTGCCGGTGTGGGTGCCGGTGCGGCCATGGCGGGCCTGAAGCCGATTATCGAGTTCATGACGTTCAACTTCGCCATGCAGGCGATTGACCACATCATCAACTCGTCGGCCAAGACCCTCTATATGTCCGGTGGTCAGATCAAGTCGTCCATCGTCTATCGTGGCCCGAACGGTGCCGCGTCGCGCGTGGCGGCCCAGCACTCTCAGGACTATACGGCCTGGTATGCTAACGTCCCCGGCCTGATCGTTCTGTCGCCTTATGATGCGGCGGACGCCAAGGGCCTGCTGAAAGCGGCGATCCGTGATCCGAACCCGGTCGTGTTCCTTGAGCACGAGATGATGTATGGCAACGAGTTCGAAATCCCTGATGTTGAGGACTTCATCCTGCCGATCGGCAAGGCCAAGATCCAGCGCGAAGGCACGGACGTCACCATCGCTACCTATTCCCGTATGGTCGGTTTCGCGCTGAAGGCGGCTGAAAAGCTTGAGGAAGAAGGTATCTCCGCCGAAGTCATCAACCTGCGCACGATCCGTCCGCTCGATACGGAAACCATCATCAACTCGGTTCGCAAGACCAACCGTCTGGTGACCGTAGAAGAGGGCTGGGGCCCGTGTGGCGTCGGGGCCGAGTTGTCGGCACTGGTGACCGAGCAGGCATTTGACGAACTGGATGCCCCGCCAGCACGCGTGCATCAGGAAGATGTGCCCATGCCTTATGCGGCAAACCTCGAAGCCCTTACGGTGCCTTCGGTTGACAAGATCATCAAGGCCGTCAAGGCCGTGACCTATCGCTAGGACAACAGGGAAGAATTTGAAATGACAGACATTTTAATGCCCGCCCTCAGCCCCACCATGGAGGAGGGGATTCTGGCGAAGTGGCACGTGAAGGTCGGCGACACCGTTAATGCCGGTGACGTGATTGCGGAAATCGAAACCGACAAGGCGACGATGGAAGTCGAAGCCGTCGATGAAGGCGTGGTCGAGGCCATCCTGATCGAAGCCGGTACCGAAGGCGTCAAGGTCAACACTCCGATCGCACGTCTGGCCGGTGAGGGTGGCTCTGCCGCCCCTGCACCACAAAAGGCCGCTGAAGCCCCGAAAGCTGAGGCATCCAAGGCTGAAGCTGCGCCTGCCCCAAAGACCGAAGCGCCAAAGGCCGCACCTGCGGCGGCGTCCGCTCAGCCTTCGGGTGATCGCGTTAAGGCGTCACCTCTGGCGCGGCGTCTGGCCGATATCAACAAGCTTGATCTGAAAGCGCTCAAGGGCTCCGGCCCGCGTGGCCGTATCATCAAGCGTGATATCGACGAAGCGCTGAAATCCGGCACAGGCAAGGCCGGTGCGTCGGCCTCTGCGCCCGCCGCCGAGCCACGTAAGGTTCAGTCGCTGGAGCAACTGGGTATTGCACCGGGGTCCTATGACCTCGTGCCGCTCGATGGTATGCGTAAGGTGATTGCGCGTCGTCTGACGGATAGTTTCCGTGACATTCCGCACTTCCCGCTGACGGTTGATATTGAACTCGACAACCTGCTGGCAGCCCGCGCGAAAATCAATTCAGCGCTGGAAGCTCAGGGCATCAAGGTGTCGGTCAATGACATCGTCATCAAGGCTGTGGCTCAGGCCCTCAAGCAGGTGCCGGAAGCCAATGCTTCCTTCACCCCCGAAGGTATCGCGCTGCACCACAATGCCGACATCGCTATGGCGGTAGCTATTGATGGGGGGCTGATTACGCCTATCGTGCGTAAGGCTGAAACCAAGTCGCTGTCGCAAATCGCCAAGGAAACCAAGGATCTGGCGGCACGTGCCCGTGACCGTAAGCTGAAACCCGAAGAATTCCAGGGCGGCACCTTCTCAGTGTCGAACCTCGGCATGTTCGGTATCAAGCAGTTTGCCTCGATCATTAACGAACCGCAGGGCTGTATCCTGTCGGTCGGTGCCGGTGAGCAGCGTCCGGTGGTCAAAAACGGCCAGCTGGCGGTGGCAACGGTCATGACCGTAACGCTGACCTGCGATCACCGTGTGGTCGATGGCTCTATCGGTGCGAAATATATCACCGCGCTGAAGAGCCTGCTCGAAGACCCGATTAAGTTGCTGGCGTAGGAAGGGACCGAAAACATGTCTTATGATCTGGTTGTTATCGGTTCCGGCCCCGGTGGTTATGAGGGCGCGATCCGCGCCTCTCAGAACGGCCTCAAGGTCGCTATCGTTGAGCGTGAACTTCTGGGCGGTATCTGCCTGAACTGGGGCTGTATCCCCACCAAGGCGCTGCTGAAGTCCGCCGAAGTCTATGATAAGGTCAATCACCTTGGGGACTATGGTCTCAAGGCGGAAAAGGCCGGTTTTGACTTCACAAAGATCGTCGAGCGTTCACGCGCGGTTGCCAGGCAACTGAACGGCGGCGTCGGCTATCTGATGAAGAAGAACAAGATCGACGTCATCGAGGGTTTTGCCACCCTTGAGCCGGGCAAGGACGCCCCTAAGGTGCGCGTCAAGCTCAACAAGGGCGGCGAGCAGGTGCTTGAACCGAAGAACGTCATGCTGGCGGTTGGTGCACGTGCGCGTGAGATTCCGGCTATTGGCGCGGTGTCTGACGGCGAACGTATCTGGACCTATCGTAATGCCCTGACGCCAACGGCTCTGCCGAAGACGATGGTGGTGATCGGTTCCGGCGCTATCGGCATCGAATTTGCCAGCTTCTACACCTCGCTGGGCGCTGACGTGACCGTGGTTGAAGCCCTTGACCGCATTCTGCCGGTTGAGGATCAGGAAGTCTCCGCGGAGGCCAAAAAGGCCTTTGAAAAGCGCGGCATCAAGTTCCGTACCGGCGCGAAAGTCA
Organism: Asticcacaulis sp.; assembly: GCA_039206455.1. Taxonomy (GTDB): domain Bacteria; phylum Pseudomonadota; class Alphaproteobacteria; order Caulobacterales; family Caulobacteraceae; genus Asticcacaulis. The sequence goes on along the minus strand of JBCEBX010000123.1, from coordinate 45 downwards.
CCAAGCTTGAGAAGTCGAAAGACAGCGTGACCGTCAATCTTGAGG
>JBCEBX010000122.1:0-4964 GCA_039206455.1 Asticcacaulis sp. | reverse complement strand
ACCTCAATGCGTTCAATGGCTGAAGCCGGTGGCATGAAACTCGAAGATGTTTCACCAAAACCGTTCGGAGTCACATTGCCCGCCGCGTTTTGACGGCGGCCATCGACCAGAACCAGTGTATAGTCGCTGCCCATACCGCGAATATTGATGTTCATGCCGCCGGTCTTGCCAACCGAGTCGCCAACATCAACGCCTTCGACTGTCGAAAGAGCTTCGGCGAGGCTTTGATGACGCTCGGATTCGAGTTCTTTACGCGTGATAACGCTGATAGAGGCGGGGGCCTGTTCGATTTTTTGCTGGAAACCGGACGCGGTTACAACGATTTCGGTTACTTCCTCAGCTTCGGAGACAGAATTCGCATGTGCCGCCGATGCGAGCGAGCCGATCATCAGGCAGCTGCTGGCCAGTAACAGAGAGCGGGGGGTGCGTTTCAGATTCGTAAGCATGAGGTACTCCATAATTGCGAGCGCCTCTCAATCACGCAAGGAGCCCTTATGCAAGGGTGCCCGATAACAATAATGATAATAAATCGCAGAAATAAGCCTAAAGCAGGGCGAGTGTTGCGGAAATGAAACTAATTCGCAATGACTGTACGTGTGTTGATGTATCTCTTGTGGATGACCGTGTCGCACCAATCAGATGCGCCTGCATCAAGGCGCGTTCAGGTATATCTGCACCAGAGAGCTCAGCCAGCCTGCGCGCGGCTACATCAGGCAGGGTGCGCTGTACAGGTTCGGGCTGCTACTGTTTAATGCACCGTCGAGTGTGAAAAGAGGTTCAGAACCACAACGCCGCTGACAATCAGGCCGATACCCGCAAGGGCAGGGAGGTCCAGTGACTGACGGAAGACGACAACGCCGATAATGGCCGTCAGAACAATACCCAGTCCACCCCACATGGCATAGGCGATACCCAGAGGGACAACTTTGAGAGCCTGTGCCAGGAGCATAAATAACAAAGGCCCATGATTACCGTGGGTATCAGCTTTGTAAACTGAACCGACTTCATCAGAAAAGTTGTGCCGGTAATTTCAAACAGAATGGCTAAACCCAGTGCGGAATAGGCAAATGAACGACGGGCTCATAAAAGGCTCCAGAAATATACCAAATATATGGTTTCTTATGAGGGCATGTGGAGATGTGCAAGAAGGAACCAAAGCTGTGGCTTGTGGGGGCACAATCTTAAGGCGATAGAATGTGGTCTTGCCGCTTCAAAATCCCGCGCTAATATTGCGCCGTGGCCAAAGTGGTTAAAATCGATCATGGACAATGGGTTCAGAATAACAACATGCTGCTAATTGATTGACTGCGGCAGCGGTGGGGGTGAAATAAATATATTACACAACAAGACTCCACTTATAATTTTTATTATAATTGGTATATTTTTTGTAGTTATATTACCCGATATAAAGAGTAAGGTTTCTTTCGCCTCAACTTTTATTTTGGTATGTGTTGTGCGCTTTTTCCTTAAAAAGGATGAGTGGAAGTAAATACGTATATTTTCACGTTTCAGACGCGCGTCAATCTGTTCAGATGACCAGTAAATATTTCGCTTTCGGACTGCATCATTTCTATCCATGATCTACACACATTTTGCGCATAATATAGATTATGGGAAATTGTGTCGCCGCAAACTGGATATGAGGCAAAATTGCTGCGTTATAATGCGGCCTTAATTGTCGGCCATGTTGCGTCAATGACAGTTCAGGGCCTGAAGGACGTGCTATGCGTACGCATCAGTTGAAACGGATATATGTGTGTCTTGGAGCTATGCTTCTGATGCCATTTGCTTCTGCGGTTATAGCCGCTGATGATGCCGCCATATCCACACGCACTGTCGTGAGTCCATCTAGCCAGAATGTATCTTCGGATAATTCCGCAACCGATAAGTCTCCGGTGGTTTCGGCACTGGCGCAGGATCAGGTATTATCCCGTCTATCAGGCTATGCTCCGGTTGAACGTGTGACCAACTATCCGTTTGGCAGCTCTGAGCCAGTTTCAGACTCGTTTGCTGAGCCTGTTATTGAAAAGCCCAGAATTCGCAGTGAGTTCGGCGTCAGCGTCGGTACGGGCGGATACCGGAGTGGCTATATTGCCTCAACGATTCCGCTCGGTAAAAATGGCATGCTAGGGATTGCTGTCAGTAAAACTGATCACGGCAAGAACAGTTATGGCTATGGCTCCCCCTATGGCTATTCACCTTACGGATATGATCCATACCTGTACGGAGATCATGTCCCCGGCGCGCGCATTACCGGGCGTTCGCTGAATATCTCGGCCAGCCGAATGTTTTCTCAAGCCTCGGATACAGAGCGATGCCGGACGCGCAATGCCTCAGATGACAGACGCCGGTTTTATGGCGGATATTCGGGCTGTGACCTGACGGAATGAAGTCGAACCCCGCGTGAGCGCTGAATTTTCTATAACCGTTTCAATTATATGGAAATTTATGCGAATCATTATCAATTAAATATGGCTTGAAAAGGTATTTTGCCCTCCATATATCATGGCGTAGCTAATTATTTTTTGTCCCATTTCAAAAAGCAGGTCGCCATGTCCTTTGAACTCCCCCCCCTTCCCTATGCCGCCGACGCCCTTGAGCCGCACATGTCGGCCAATACCTTCAGCTACCACCACGCCAAACACCATAAGGCCTATGTGGACAATCTGAACAAGCTGATCGCTGGTACGGAATTGGAAGGCAAGAGCCTCGTTGAAGTCGTTAAGGCTTCCGAGGGGAATAATCAGGGCGTATTTAACAACGCCGCTCAGGTTTGGAATCACACCTTCTTCTGGCATTCCATGTCACCTAATGGAGGCGGCGCACCGACCGGCAAGATTGCCGAGAAGATCAATGCCGATTTCGGTTCGTTTGACGCCTTTGCCGAAGCCTTCAAGACCGCAGGCGCTACGCAGTTCGGTTCCGGCTGGGCTTGGCTGGTGCTGGGCGAAGACGGCAAGCTGAAGGTCGTCAAGACGGCTAATGCTGAAACCCCGTTTACCAAGGGCGACAAGCCGATCCTGACCATCGACGTCTGGGAGCACGCCTATTATCTGGACTATCAGAACCTGCGTCCAAAATTCATTGAGACCTATCTGAACAGCCTCGTGAACTGGGAATTTGCCAATAATAACCTTGATGCACCTCTGCATGCGGGCGTCTAGGTCAGGCTTTAGACTAAGAATTTGAGGAAGGCGGGGCATTTTGTCCCGCTTTTTTATTTCTCCTGAGATATGCTGAAAATCACAGGAGGTCGGTTATGCTTGATGCAGAAAGTTTTGACGCCGGAATTGATATCAATGCCACGGCGACTGAAATTCTAAAGCTGGCGCGTGAGCGGAAAGTCACTGTCACAACGGCCGAAAGCTGCACCGGCGGCTTGATTGCCGCGGCGCTCACGCGGGTTGCAGGCGCTTCAGAATGTTTCCATGAAGGCTATGTCACCTATTCCAATGAAGCCAAGGCACGGCTTCTCGAGGTACCTGAACTGACGATCGTTGAATATGGCGCGGTTAGTCTTCAGACCGCTCAGGCCATGGCCACAGGCGCGTTAAAGGCGGCGAATGCGGATCTGTCCATGAGCGTTACAGGCATTGCCGGCCCTAATGGCGGCACCGAGCAAAAACCCGTCGGCATGGTCTGTTTCGGGCTCGGGTTTCGCGAACCGGACGGAACACCGACTTCTCTGGCCAGCGTACATGTATTTGAAAACAACGGGCGAGACTACATCCGTGAGCAGTCTGTACGCTTTGCCCTGCAGTGGGCATTAAAACACCTTAAGACCGCACCTTAGGAATTTGACGGTGTCTGGCCATAGAGATGATGGGCGCGCTGTTCAAAGACGCTCATCAACTTACTGACGGCGAGATTAAAATTGGCCCTGAGCATGGCGTTGAGCAGCGGATTTCTGAAGTCCATGTCCATGTCAAAATCGATACGGGTGCCGCTTTCGACCGTGGTGAAACGCCATAAACCATCAAGTCGTTTTAATGGGCCGCGCAGAAGTCCCATATGGATGGTGTGACCGGCTTCGTGTTTGGTGACGCGCGTGGAAAAGCGCTCGGACAGCATCTTGAAGCCCACGGCGACATCGGCATCAAAGGCCCAGACGCCTTCGGCTGGCGTGACGGGATTATAGGTACGCAGAGACGTTATCCAGGGTATGAATTCCGGATAGCGCTGGACGTCGCCGACCATGCGCCACAGATCTTCGGCCCTATAGGGCAGAACGCGATCCAGATGGAAGCGTGCCATCAGTGCGCCGCACCCTGAGCGGCACGCGCGGCGCGCAGACGTTCAAAGTCTTCGCCCGCATGGTGTGAGGAACGGGTCAGAGGGGAAGACGAGACCATCAGGAAACCCTTGGCACGGGCAATGGATTCGTAGGCCTTGAATTCATCCGGCGTAACGAAGCGGTCAATGGCCGCATGCTTGCGTGTCGGTTGCAGATACTGGCCAATGGTAATGAAATCGATACCCGCAGAGCGCATATCGTCCATGACCTGCATGACTTCTTCCTTGGTTTCTCCAAGGCCAACCATGATGCCGGATTTGGTGAATTGCGACGGATCGCGTTCCTTGACGCGCTCAAGCAGGCGCAGGGAATGGAAATAGCGCGCACCGGGGCGAATTTTCAGATAGTTGCGCGGTACGGTTTCCAGATTGTGGTTAAACACATCAGGCTTGGCGTCGATAACGATCTCGGCGGCCCCGTCCTTGCGCAGGAAGTCCGGCGTCAGGATTTCGATAGTAGTTTTAGGCGACTGGGCGCGAATCTGGCGGATAACTTCGGCGAAGTGGTTGGCACCGCCGTCACTCAGGTCGTCACGGTCAACAGAGGTGATCACCACATGTGACAGACCCATAGCCGCTACGGTTTGCCCGACGCGGTTCGGTTCGTCGGCATCAAGCGGCTGAGGCATGCCGGTCTTGACGTTACAGAAGGCACAGGCGCGCGTACAGGT
>JBCEBX010000121.1:0-4966 GCA_039206455.1 Asticcacaulis sp. | reverse complement strand
GCCGGAACAGTCCTATTCCGAGCGTCAGCTTTACGAATCGGCCCTCGACCGTATGGCCCGCGAAGTCGCTGCGATCGAAAAGATCGATCGTGACGCCGCCGTCGCCATTCTCAACAAGTCGCTCATCAAGGCGGCTTAAGAGAAAAATCGGTTAAAAACGACCTAAGGCCCCTTGAGTCACCTCAGGGGGCCTTTGCTTTTTCGCCTTCTCGCGCCTTCAGCGCAGACAGGCGTAATTCATCCGCTCACTTCAGAGTCTTTCCAAGGCCTTACGGTGTTTTTGTCCTTGACGGCTTGGCTGGCTTTGCCTATAGAACGCCCCTCCTGAGCGCTGTACCTGTTACAGGCGTTCGTTTGTCATTTATCTTATCCGAAGGTGGATCCCATGTCGCGTCGTTGCGAACTCACCGGTGTTGGCCCGCTCGTCGGCCACAGCGTGAGCCACTCAAATATCAAAACGAAGCGTCGCTTCCTGCCCTCGCTCCGTGAAACCGCTCTGCAATCCGAAGCGCTGAACCAGTCGTTCCGCCTGAAGATCACCAACGCTGCCCTGCGCACGCTGGACTTCAAAGGCGGCCTGGATGCGTTTCTGGTCAAGGCTTCTGATGAAAAGCTGTCTCTGCGCGCCCGTCGCCTTAAGAAGCAGATCAAAGCCAAGATTGCTGAACAAAACGCAGCCTAAGCTTAGTCGCTTTTGCCGAACACATAGAAAACCCCGGAACCTCAGGTTTCGGGGTTTTTTGTTATGCTTATTCGCCCTTATCAGTCCGCAGATGCCGAAAGCTTAAGCGCAATCTATGCCCGTGCGGTCAGGGTTACCGGTTCATGCGCCTATAGTCCGGCACAGGTCGCGGCATGGGCAGACCTGACACCGGATGCGACGCGCCTTGAGGCCCTGATGACAAACCGCTGGCGTTTTGTGGCCGTAACAACAGAACCCATTGCCTTCATTGATCTTGAGCCAGACGGCCACATTGGCCTGTTCTATGCCGCCCCCGAAGTGACCGGCATAGGCATAGGTAAACAGCTTTATCAGCACACCGAAGCCTTTGCCCGCACGCAGGGCCTAACGCGCCTCTATGCCGAGGCCAGCGAAGTCGCCCTGCCGTTCTTTACACGTCACGGGTTCACCTGTCTGCACCGCCGTGACTTTGAGGTGAGTGGTGTCGCCATCCATAATTATGCCGTCGAAAAGCAATTACAGCCTGACTGATTTCTGAAACCGGCAAGCCGCGCGCATTATTTTGCCTGACACAGCCCCTGTCATTCACGCAGGAACCTGTCATGCCCGACCTCCATAGCCTCAATATCGTCACCCACATCGCCTCCGGCAGCCTCGCCCTGCTGGTCGGCCTGTTTGTCCTGTGCCGTCCAAAAGGTACCCCAAGCCACCGGCGCAACGGCTGGATTGCCTGCGGGCTGATTGGCCTCTGCACCCTGTGCGCCCTGATCGGGGCCTTTCTGTTTCGCAGCAAGCTTGATCTGATGGGCGTCAGCGTTCTGGTGGCCTATCAGATGTGGGCCTCTGTGCGCGCACTCAGGCTGAAAAATCGTGGTCGCAACCTGCCCGACCTTGGGCCGGCTATCGGTTTGTTCGCCCTAAGCGGCGTGACCTTCTGGCTGATCCGTCAGGGCGGTAACGTCAACTGGGCCCAGCCGCTGGTCTATGCCACCCTGGGGTCCATGGCGCTGTATGGGGGCTGGGATATAGTGCGCACGCTCCTGCCCCTGCACTGGCGGCAGTGGCTTAATCCAGCGGAACATGCCTTTCGTATGACCGGCCTGATAGGGGCGCTGGCCTCGGTGGCCGCAGGCACCTTCTGGCCCGTCAGTTATGTGCCGCTCGGTATCGTTGGCGTCTTCAGCTTCGTGTCGCTGTTTTTCGCCATACGCACCGCACGAAAAGCGCTGGGGGTTACCCCTTCCGCTGCTTTGAAGGCGCGGTTAAAGGCCGACAGGGAATTATAACCAACACTCAGCGCCAGTTCGAGGATGGTCGCCGCCTCATACGCCCGTGCCTTAAAGGCCTCGATGCGGTAATGATTGAGATAGGCACTGAAATGGCCATAGCCCTCGCCAACATGGATAACCCGCCGCAGATGATGCTCCGGCACCTCAAGCCGTTGCGCCAGCCGCGACAGGCTCAGTTGCGGGTCACTATAGGCGTCGGTCATTTCCCGCCTCAGACGCGCCAGAAGCGCCTGCCCGCGCGGGTCAAGCGGCGCCTCATCCGCCGCCAGCTTGCGCCGCCATTCATGGTCAAAGGCCACCGCCGCAAAACACATCAGCAGCGTAAGGATCGCCCCAGCCGGTAACATCCATTGCCATTTCAGGGACGCGCCAATGGCCATGAGGCTGCACAGCACGGCCCCGAACCCCAGAACGATAAACCGCGCCAGACGCCGCCCGCGCAGCAGATCATCCGGCAGGCCCCGCCACACCAGCACCGGCAATTCCAGAAACAGATAAAAGCTGAGCAGATGCGACACCCATTGTGCCGCCTTGAGGTTCAATGGCCAGAAGCCGAGGCTTCCGGCCCCGATCAATCCCACCAGCAACAAGGCATCGACCCACTGCGGGCGCTGCCGGATATCAAAACCGGCCCGTGCCGCATAGTTACAGACCCAAGGCCCGGACAACAGCAGCGGAAACAGGAACTTCAGGTTTTGCGGATAGGCTGAATAAAGAAAATAGAGCGCGCCAATGCCCATGGACAGTACGAACGCCCGCCTGCCGAATAAGGCACGGCCCTGCCAGATCAGCAGCGACAACATCGCCATAGCGGCGGCCGTAGCGGGGGCCAGAACCTGTATCACCCGCCCGACGCCCAATCAAATATCAGCAGCCGCGTCGGCCCATCCCCAATCGGATCACTCAGGAGGTAAAGATCATAGCCCGTATCGGTTTTCACCGCGGCCACACCTTCGTAATTGTCATGCGGCAAGGGTGGTTTGACCGTCAGGATGGTCTCTTTAAGACGCAAAACATCTCCGTCCACCTCAAAGCGGCGCAACACACTGCGTGCGCCCGTCCACGGCGTATAGTAGCGATAAAGCGCCAGCAGGTCGTCCGTCTCCCCCAATGGCGCAAGCGACACCAGCGCATAACCCATACCCGGCGTGGTCGGGCCTTTGAGTTGCCTACAGACATAATCCACCAGACCACAACGCCAGAAACCGCCGGTTTCAGCGCCCATGATCAGATTGCCCTCATGCACCGTTAACGCCTCAAGCCCCTGATTGTCAGGAAACTTCGGCAGGCCTGACAGAGGCAGCACCTCCCCCGGCCCTGCCAATCCGTCGGCATAGCGCATGACGCGGTGATTGCCTTCAAACGACACATAATAGTCGCCGGTTTCCGCATCGACCGCCATGTCTTCAGCATCACTCAGGGTCTTGTTGCCAAAGGGTTTCAGCGCAGCATCTTTGAGCGCCCCGATCTCAAGGGGTACCGGCCCCTCAGGTCTGAAATCAAACGCCACATGGTCACCGAAATCACTGATAGCCTCGATGCGCAAACCATCCGCCTTAGGGTGCACCACAAGGTCAGACAGACCCGCAAAATGCGACCTCCCCTCAGGCGTCAGCATAAAAGTCGCACTCAAACGGACCCGTTCGCCCGCCTTAGGGTCAGAAACCTCTATCGCCTCAAAGCGCACGTTTGCAGGGGCGTCATAGGCTCTGGGTTCCGCAACGGCGCAGCCACTCAGAAGCATCAGCCCACCCATTGCCCCCACAACGGCCCTCATTCTAACGCCTGTGCCCACGCGGGGCCTGTGCGGTTTTTTCGTCAAACAGCTCCGCCAGCTTCTCGATCAACGCCCCCCCAAGATGCTCAACATCAATCAGAGTCAGGGCGCGGCGATAATAGCGCGTCACATCATGGCCGATGCCGATGGCCGCCAGTTCAACACGACCCGCGCCTTCGATTTCCGCGATCACCTTGCGCAGGTGGTTTTCGAGGTAATGACCGGAATTGACGCTCAAAGTGCTGTCATCGACCGGCGCACCATCGGAAATGACCATCAGGATACGCCGCGATTCAGGCCGCGACAAAAGCCGTCCATAGGCCCATTGCAGAGCCTCACCGTCGATGTTTTCCTTCAAAAGCCCCTCGCGCATCATCAGCCCGAGGTTCTTGTTGGCCCGCCGCCAGGGATTATCCGCCGCCTTATAGATGATATGGCGCAAATCATTGAGCCGCCCCGGAGCGGCAGGCTTGCCGTCGCGCACCCACTTTTCACGCCCCAGACCGCCCTTCCACGCCTTGGTGGTAAAGCCCAGAATCTCGACCTTGACGCCGCAACGCTCCAGCGTCCGCGCCAGCACATCGGCGCAGATAGCCGCCACCATGATCGGACGCCCGCGCATGGAACCGGAATTATCGAGCAACAGCGTCACCACGGTGTCGCGGAACTCGGTGTCTTTTTCCTGCTTGAACGATAAGGGCGCCGACGGATCAATCACCACCCGCGCCAGACGCGCCGCATCCAGTACGCCTTCCTCAAGGTCAAACGACCACGACCGGCTCTGCTGCGCCATCAGGCGGCGTTGCAGGCGGTTGGCAAGTCTGGCCACCACATTCGACAGGCTGGCCAGTTGCTGATTTAGGAAGCCGCGCAGACGTTGCAGTTCTTCAGGGTCGCACAGCTCTTCGGCAGTGATGATTTCGTCGAACTCGGTCGTATAGACCTCATAGTCGCGACGCACCCGCTCGGCTTCTGTGCCCTCACCGGTCTGCGAGGGCGCGGCCTCACCGTCAATCGCCTCATCGGCACTGGCGTCGGACACCGATTGCGGATCACCCGACATCTGGGTGTAGTCGTCCTCAGCCTCCTGCGGCTGATCCTCACCGCCGGTCGGCTGTTCTTCCTGTTCGGGTGTGGAATCGCCGTTTTCGTCTTCGGTATTGTCCTCGGAATCAACGGACGGATCATCGCCCTGCGACGAATCTTCCTCTTCGCCTT
>JBCEBX010000120.1:0-4971 GCA_039206455.1 Asticcacaulis sp. | reverse complement strand
TGCTGAACAAAAGCGACCGTGACGCCCTCTATACGCCGCTTACGGGTAAGAATATCGGTTCGGGCGCCAACCGCTGGGTGTGGTATTCCACCGAGCTTGGTGACATCTGTCAGTACACCTCAGCCGATACGTTCTGCCGTCAGGGTGGGAATGGCGAACGTGAGCAGGGGCAGACTGAAACAGGCCTGAGCTTTGAGTTAAATGGTGATGTGCTGGGCGGGCGACTGACGGCAGGGTTGAACTATACCCATGCCGAACTTGAGCGTAATCGTCCGCGCGATAACTGGTTTTACAGCAGCTATCGCACGATCGCCGATGATTATCCGACCGATTGGCAGACGCGTTCCTTTATTTGCGCCGAGGGGGATCTAAGTTGCAGTCCTGAGCAATATGCCAGCACGCTTGTCGGTTATCATGCCTATAGCGCCAAGGCCTCGGTCGATATGTCCAATGCCTTTATCGAGTATGATCGTGATATCGGGAAATGGTCGGTACGGGCCGGTGTGCGAGTGGATTATGAAACCTATTTCAAGAACACCAACCTGTCGCCGCGTCTGGTGGTTACCTATAAACCGGTGCAGCGTCTGGCGGTGAGCGGCGGCTTTAACCGCTATTACAATGCCACGACACTGGCCTATGCCATGCGGGATGCCATGCCTTCGCAGGTGGCCTATGCGCTTCGTCGGGCCAACACCACAACCGGCGTCGTGTCAGGGACATGGACGCCCGGAAATCAGAGATTTGCCAGCTATAAGGCCTTTGAACTGGATACGCCCTATACTGACGAATTGACCGCCAGTGTTCAGTGGCAGGAACCGTGGCTTAATGGGGCTTTCCGCCTGCGTCTTATGGAGCGTCAGGGCAAGGATCAGTTCGCAGCGGTGCGTGTCTCAAGTACCAATTACAGCCTGACCAATGACGGGCGGAATAAGTACAAATCGGCGACGGCGGAATATGGCAATAGCTGGCGCGAGGTCTGGCTGGCGGAACGTCTTGGGGTATCAGTGTCGGCCACATGGTCGGAACGTTCGACATCAGGCGACACCTATTTTGATGATGACGGCGAAACCAGCGCCGATGATTTCATCTATTATAATGAACAGACCTATACCCGCGCCACCTTCCAGAAAGTGACCGGCAATATGGATATTCCGGTACGGCTGGCCATGACGCTCAGTTCGGACTGGTGGAATGACCGGCTGAATGTGTCGGTCAATGTCGGGCACAATTTCCGCTATGACGCGGTGCGTGACAGCAATGCCAACATCACCATCGATGACCGCGTCTATAATATCTATGAGGACTATCAGGCCAAAGGCGTCACGACCATTGGCCTCAACGGGTCGTTTCAGATATGGAAGCGTGGCGCACAAGGCGTAGATCTGCGGTTTCAGGTCGATAATCTGCTGAACAAGTTTGGCAATGCCTATGCCAGTGTCAACCGTCCGTGGCTGCGTGGGCGAGCGGTGCGGGCTTCTCTGGCGGTGCGGTACTAAACGCAGATGTCACGCCGGATATGGCTTTCGCTGTTGGTGCTGATGATCGGGACGGGGTTTGATCGTCCCGATGGTGCTGATATTGTGGACTTGCGGGCGGCCTATAGCGGGGCACCGGAAACCTGGCCACGACCAGAGTTAAGGGAAGGGGCGGTGTTTACCGAGTTCGGGGTTTTGCCTGAGCCGGTATCGCCGCCGGATAATCCGTCGACATCGCAAAAGGTGGCCCTGGGGGAAAAGCTGTTTCATGATCCGCGTCTGTCCGAATCGGGGCAGATTGCCTGTGCCTCGTGCCATAATGCCGAACTGGGGATGGCGGATGGTATTCGCACCTCGTTTGGCCATGACCGGCAGAGAGGTATGCGCAATGCCCCGTCCATTGTAACGGCGGGCTGGCAGGGAACCCTGTTCTGGGACGGGCGAGCAGCTAGTCTTGAAGAACAGTCGCTTGGGTCAATGCAAAACCCCGTTGAAATGGCGGCTGATCTCAAACAGATAGAGCGACGTTTGAATAAGGATCAGGCCTACCGGCAGGAATTTAAGGGGGCGTTTGGAGTTAAACGCATCACGCGTCAGGAAATCGCGCAGGCGCTGGGGGCCTATCAGCGCAGTTTCAAACCGCGTTTTAGTAAATGGGACAGAGCGCTTGATAAGGGCACGCAGGTATTTAGTGATCAGGAGTTGATAGGGCTTGATCTGTTCCGGCGTAAGGCGGGCTGCGCCAATTGCCATAATGGGCCTTTGTTGTCGGATCAGCGCTTCCATAATCTGGGCATCAGCCTTTACGGCCAGAAACGGCAGGATTTGGGGCGCTATGCCATAAGCGGCGATCCGGCGGATGTCGGGGCGTTCAAGACGCCATCCTTAAGAGGGGTATCGCGTTCCGCGCCCTATATGCACCACGGCGGGTTTCCGAGTCTTGAGGCGGCTGTCAACTTTTATGATGCCGGCGGGGGCAGGATGAGGCCGCCGCCACATCTTGTGGATGATCCGCTTTATCCAGAGACGTCATCTATCTTGAAGCCGCTCAAACTTACGAAAGAGGAAAAGGCCGCGTTAGTGGCGTACCTGAAAACCTTGTGAAGCAATGCGAATATCAGGGACGTGATAGGCTCACCATCCATTGTTTTCCGAAGTTGGCCCCGAACGGACATTTGCACTACCGAAGAAGACGCAAAGAGCGGAAGTGGAAAAATTGCTCTGCGTGTAGGGGGTGAGGTGTGACAAGGATAGCACTTACGCTTTAGTCGCTATGCGTTGATGAGGCTTATTGCCTTCGATAACAAACACGGGCCAACCCAGTTCCGCCATCTCGGGGGTCAATTCCCAGCTTGTTATTAGCGTTTGAAATGGGGTGCTGCTTTGGCTGAAGTATGCCATGTATGGCTTGAAGGATATCCAATCTAAGCCAAGTCCTTTGAGTTCGACAGTGAGGAGAGATGGGATAAATCCTGCTGCTGCTTTGGCCCTCAAAATTGCGAAATCTAATAATGTTCGACTACGCTGGCCGTCAGATAATGATCCGAACGACTGCCACGTATTGGTATTCCGAAATTCAACATACAGGCGTTCACCCCAGTTGTCGCTATTGTCTAGCTCCCTTCTCCATTCTGCACGTTTCAGCGACAGGCAGGTATCGTCCGCAAGTTCTGCCAGGCTTCGTGCGTGGCCTTTGTCAATATGCAGGACATTCGATACTAAGTGAAGGTCATCGTCGTAGCTCGACCAAGATTCGGACTTTTCTAAATAGGTCACGCTAATTCTAAGTGGATTTTGAGCGAGTTTAACGCCGTCCAGCAGTAAGTTCGGCGTCTTATGAGGGACCGACAAGGTTAGAACATGGCTTGTCGGGAGGTCGAATACAATGTCGGCGTCAAGCATTGTATCTCCCGACCGGCACTCCCAACGTAGCAGTTTTGCACTAGATTCTAACGTGTAGAGCCATTCGCAGATGGCTGTTTTTCCAGTTCCGTTCTTCCCGATGATCAATGTCGCCTTCGCAAATTCAATCTCGGTTTCATCCGTGAAAAGGGGCGATGTCCGCAACCGGATCGAACGAATAAAGCCGAACGTAGCCAAACGACCACTGTGCTCGAAAGCTATCCGAGACTCGTGGAGGGCCTTCCAGCTCTGGAGAGTTGTAACTGCGTAGCGATTCCCCGAGTTTTTGTCGATCAAATCTGAATGATCTGAACACATCCAAATACCGTTCGCCGGCGATCGAATTTGTTCATCGGTCAGAATCCCTTGCCCGCGCGGCCCATATTTTGCTGCGCTGTAGATATGAGCGGCCTTGCCAGTCACTTCTGACTGGTGGGAATCCTTTCCTGGCCCCACAGTGAGTTTGGAGCAGTTGGGGAAAGCACACCTGTATCCCGATCGTCGACCAATTACGTCCCGGTCCCCCTTGAGAAAGTCGACTCGGGGGGCATTTCGCTTTGAGGCCCGGGCTTCCGAACTTAATGTATTGCCTGCTGAGGGGGACATAAGTGTTTAACTGGGTCGCTATTTTAAGGTAAGATAGGATTTCGTGCGAATACGTGGACCGATCTGCGGCCCCGACTCAAAGCTACATATAGGTGGGCGGCCGACATTCGCCGCCCAGGCGCGTCAGCGTCTAAAACAAGCCCGTGGTCAGCCTCAAGCCCTTTCAGCAAAAGCGTCGATCCAACCGCTCTGTGCGGCGCGATACGTCCCGCATGTCGGTATTTTTCCCGTAAGGCGGCGATATGAACGTTTAGGTCCAATGCGGGATTGCCATTGGCCAGCTTAATGCCTTCAAAGAGGAAATTGAACGCCGACCGACGATAAATACGACGCTCATTGGATGCTGCCATCTGGTGAAAGAAGTTGAGGAGGGCGCTATATCCTCCGCCCTCGTGAACAGCGACTGCGGCATTTTCCTCGACCGTGGCCGGGTTGCGCGGCCTTCCATTCGTCAGTATCTGAACGCGATTTCTCAAAGTGGAAGCGCCGACATTGGTCATAACTGAACCAAGAAAATCAATGCCCGCAGTAAGTAGTTCAGGTCCACTTGTCCCGCTCATCCTCCCAGCCATTGAAATTAGGTCCGACATTTCAACTGGCTCGACGACATGCACGCCGAAAGCTCTGCTGGCAAAATTGTGTCGTGATGCCGCGTTGACAGAGTCGCCTATTACTAGGAGCGATTGATCGGCATTGCCGTTGGCAAGCTGGTTATGCAGCGCTAGTTGGATGGCGATGTTGGCACCTCCATCATTTGTTAACGAATGCCATACTAATTCCCGAGGCCCTGTTCTCAAATCGATTTGGCGTCCCGCCAGTAATTCGAGACGTGCCGCCAACAACCAAGCGCCCAATGCTTCGCTGCCCACATTGTTCCAGCGCCATGGTTCCGTTAGTTCGCCGACGAAAGGAAAGTCTGCAACAACAGACCTATTCCAATCCGGCAGGGTATCATTTGCGCTGAAGCCGAAAATGGCCTGCATGGGGT
>JBCEBX010000119.1:0-4975 GCA_039206455.1 Asticcacaulis sp. | reverse complement strand
GTTTTCCAGATTCCACTGGCTCTGGCCGTGACGAAGCAAAATGAGTGTGGGCATGGCGTTACCTTTGATCAATATATGAGAAACTATGGGCTAACCGCTATAAAAGCCCACCGCCCTTAGTGCAAGCGACGATAGCGTGAGATGGGCGTGACTTTTGAAGGCTGGCTTCTTACCCACTATCCGCTCAAACTTGCGTTGCGCATGGCTTAAAAACCTCCCCGCCTATGCGAAATAAACCGGTGCACAGCCCACGCACCGAATAGCAATGGCAAGAAAAACACCACAAAAGTTGTCAGGGGACGCTCGATAAACAAAAACCGTAAAACGGAAATGAGTTCGCTCATACTAAAGAAAAAGCTAAAGCTCACCAACTCCAGAAACAGCGCACCATAGCTACCACCAGCCAGCACAAAATCGAAATGACGGCTGCGAGGTTTCAGAAACAAACAGACGCTGATGGTCAGGGCCATCAGGTAAACTGAATAGGGGAACCGGCTCAAAAGCGCCCCGCCTGTGTCCCCATTATGCCCGCTTACATAGGCAAGACCTGCACACACACCCCAGATCATTGCCAGAAGAACCAATCGTCTGGCTGCCACTGACATCCATTGCGTACTAAGCATGATAGCCAGTACAACCATCAGCCACAGATTGTTCAGGCCCTTATCGAGCCAGGCATTAATCTCCTGATACCACCGCGCCCACAAAAGACCCGCAAGGCTCATCAGCGCCCACGGTAAAATCTTTATGAGCCATCTTTGATACCATCCATATTCTGGCACGAGTTCCTCCCCCTCCTCCGCCAACATCCCTACGGCGCCACCTGAGCCGAGCGCTCAAAACACTGCGCCGCATAGGCCGCCCAGCGCTCTGCCCCCAGCGCCTGCAACTGAACGATATCCCCCTTAAGGCGTTGCTCGAAATAGGTCTCCATGTCCATACCGTTGGCCACTGCGGCATAACTTGTCCAGGAAAAGGCATAGGTTTCGATCTGTGCCAGTTCCTGTTCGCTCAGGTCAGGATTCGGATTTTGCACAAAGGAGAAATAGGCCGCCGACATGGCCGCCGCACAGACTTCTTTCTGCGCCTTCGTGCCGTCTGCAGGTATGTCCGCATTTTTCAATGCGTCGGCATCAAGTGCCCACACCGACGAAGCCCACAACATCATTGCGGCTGCACAGATAATTTTCCTGATCATGATTTTCCCCCACCTGACTTATGGACAACTGTCAGGCGGGACGATCAAAAAATCAACCGGAAAATCAAGCGGCCTTTTTCTCAGCCTTGCCGAAGCGGCCATAGAAGGTTTCACCCTTCGCCGCCATATCGGTCAACAATTGCGGCGTAGCGAAGCGCTCACCGAATTTCGCTTCAAGCGCATTCAGCCGTTCAACGAATTTCGCCACACCGATGGAATCGATAAAGCTGATGATCCCACCTGACCAGGGCGCAAAGCCCCAACCCAGAATGGAACCGACATCGGCCTCACGCGGATCGGTGATTACGCCTTCCTCGAAACAGCGGGCCGCCGTCACCGCCTGAATATACAGCAACCGATCCTTGATCTCCTGCACCAGTTCCGGCGTCGAGTCATCGACCTTAACGTCAAACAGATCGCCTAAACCCGACCACAGCGCCTTTTGCCCGCCATCGGGATAATCATAGAATCCCTTACCGCTCTTGCGTCCCAGACGATCATCAGCGACCATCTGCGCCACTTCCTTCTCGCCCGGAATAGGCACATAGGCGTCACCCATGGCCTTTGCCGTTTCAGACGTGATCTTGGTCAGGAGATCGAGCGCCACATCGTCCATCATCTCAAGTGGCCCGCGCGGCATACCCGTCGCCCGACCGGCATTGTCGATCAGGGCTGGTGCATAGCCTTCGGCCCACAGATGCAGCCCCTCCGCCGTAAACGGAATGAAGCAGCGGTTGGCGAAGAAGAAGCGCGCATCATTGACGACAATTGGCGTCTTGCGGATTTTCAAGGCGTAATCAATGGCCCTGGCCACGGTTTCATCAGAGGTGTGTTCGCCCCGAATAATCTCAACCAGTTGCATCTTATCGACCGGTGAGAAGAAGTGGATGCCGATAAACTTTTCCGCCGCTACGGATGCCTTGGCCAGCAGCGAAATCGGGATCGTTGAGGTATTGGTGCCGAAAATCGCACTCTCAGCCTTAGCGCCCTTATAAAGCTTAGCCTCGGCGTCCTTCGTGACCTTTTCTTTCAGGTCAGTGTTTTCAAATACCGCCTCAACCACCAGATCGCAGCCTTCGATCAGACTGTAATCGGTTGAGGGTGTGATCAGATCAAGCAGGGCCTGACCTTTTGCCTCGGTGGTCTTGCCGCGCGAAATGCCCTTTTTGACCAGTCCCTCGGCATGGGCCTTGCCCTTATCGGCAGCGGCCTGATCACGGTCAATCAGTATGACCTTTATCCCCGCCAGAGCCGAGACATAGGCGATACCCGCCCCCATCATGCCCGCACCGATGACCGCCACCTGCTGCGGATCGGTTTTGGCGATGCCTGTCGGCCGGCCCGCGCCCTTGCCCAGCGCCTGCATATTAAAGAAGAAGGTGCGGATCATCGCCTTGGCTTGCGGCGTCTGCAAGGTGTTGACGAAATAGCGGCTTTCGACGCGGATGGCCGCATCGAACAGCAGTTGCAGCCCCTCATAGACCGCCTTCATCAGATTTAGAACCGCCGGATAGTTACCATAGGACTGCTTGCGCAACAGCGCATTGGCCATAACGAAAATCTGTGAGCCCGCCGGATGGTAAGGCCCGCCACCGGGGATTTTGAAATCGGATTTGTCCCATGGGGCCGATGCCTTGGGATTGGCCTTGACCCATGTCTTCGCCGCCGCCAGCACCTGATCGTCGGCAACGACCTCATGCACAATGCCCGCCGATAGGGCTTCCTTAGGCTTGAAGCTCTTGCCCTCACTCATGGCCATAAGCGCGGCCTGAACACCGATCAGGCGCGGCAGTCGCTGCGATCCGCCCCCACCGGGGAACAGCCCGATCTTCACTTCAGGCAATCCGACCTGCACCTTGGGGCCATCGGACAGGACGCGATAATGACAGGCCAGAGACAGTTCAAGCCCGCCCCCCAGCGCCAGACCGTTGATCGCCACCGCCACCGGCTTGCCGCAGGTCTCAAGCGCCCGATAAACGCGGTTCATTTCAAAGGCGGCGTCAAAACCGGCTTTCAGCGCCCCTTCGGGATCGTTCTTGTCCACCGGCCCTTCCCATGCGCCGCCCAGCATTTCCTCAAGGTCGGCACCGGCGCAAAAGCCCGTAGTCTTGCCTGAGGTGATGACCACGCCCTTAATGGCCTCATCGGTTTTCGCCTGCTCGGCAATGCTTGCCAGATCGGCCAGAGCACCCTTGGTAAAGGTGTTCATCGACTTACCCGGCACATCAAAGAAGGCCGTCAGGATACCGTCGGAGTCGATTTCAATCTTGAAGTTTTCCATCATCTGACTCCCTTATATCCGTTCAATAACTGTAGCTGTGGCCATGCCACCACCGACACAGAGCGTCACCAGCGCGGTTTGCTTACCCGTGCGCTCAAGTTCATCAAGCACCGTGCCCAAGATCATCGCCCCTGTGGCCCCCAGCGGGTGGCCCATGGCAATGGCCCCGCCGCAGACATTGATTTTATCGTGCGGAATATTGAGCGCCTGCATGTAGCGCAGCACCACCGAGGCAAAGGCCTCATTCAGCTCATATAGATCGATATCACCGACGCTCATCCCAAGCTTTTTCAATACCTTTTCCGTCACATAGGATGGACCGGTCAGCATGATTGATGGCTCTGAGCCAATCGAGGCCATGCCTTTGATGCGGGCGCGCGGCTTAAGTCCGGCACGCTTTCCGGAGTCAGCAGAACCAATCAGCACCCCTGCCGAACCATCGACGATGGCCGACGAATTACCGGGCGTATGCACATGATTGATGCGCTCAAGTTCGGGATAGCGCTGGTTGATTACCGCATCGAACCCCATTTCGCCGATCATGGCAAAGGACGGATTAAGCCCGCCCAGAGTCTCAAGGGATGTGTTTGGACGAATGGTTTCATCGCGATCAAGACGCGTCACGCCCATCTGATCCTTAACCGGCACGACCGAATTTTTAAACCGCCCCTCGCTCCAGCTTTGGGCCGAACGTTTGTGGCTTTCAACCGCATAGGCATCGACATCCTGACGCGAAAAGCCCCACTTGGTGGCAATCGTATCCGCCGAGACGCCCTGAGGTACGAAATAGGTCGGAAAGGCCGCATTAATATCAATGGCCCAGGCCCCGCCATCGGCCCCCATAGGTACGCGGCTCATAGCCTCGACTCCGCCCCCTATGGCGAAATCCGCCTCACCGGAAATGACCTTGGCCGCCGCCATATTGACCGCCTCAAGACCTGAGGCGCAAAAGCGATTGATCTGAACCCCGCCGGTGGTTTGCGCATAATTCGCCGCCAGAACCGCCGCACGCGCAATATCACCGCCCTGCTCGCCTACCGGTGTGACGCAACCCCAGATGACATCATCAACCAGCGCCGTATCCAGATCATTGCGGTCACGCAGGGCGGCCAGCACCTGCGCCGACAGGTTCAGCGCAGTGATGTCATGCAGGCTGCCGTCCTTTTTCCCCTTGCCGCGCGGTGTGCGCACCGCGTCATATATATAGGCTCCGTGAACGAGATCAGGCACTTGCGTTCTCCATAAGCGAGATTATGCCCGCCACCCTGCGCTTTGCTTACGCAAACGTCAAGATACGACACGGGTAACATATTCGGGATATGCGCACCCTCTCCCCTCGGGGAGAGGGCTGGGGTGAGGGGGTAAACCACGCAGCGAAGAGGCGCTGACCTCACAATAAAAGATAAATCAGGACACACATTATCCCCTCTGCATATGCCCCCTGCTTCCCTCTGGACATCGGCAGGAAAAGCCTCTTTTAATCAGCTCAGCTACGG
>JBCEBX010000118.1:2380-4976 GCA_039206455.1 Asticcacaulis sp. | reverse complement strand
GTGCCCGAGATCGACCAGACATTGCGCCTTTGGCCCGAGTGTCTGGGCACAGAGGATCGAGGTACCCCAGTCCTGCACAACCGTCGAATAGAAGGCCGGTTCAAACATCTTGTGTTCGATCAGCAATCGCCAGCTATCGGGCACTGCATCATACACAACCCGCAAGCTGTCGAGATAGCGTTCCAGTGTGTCGGTAAATTCGACCTGACCGGGGAAATTCGACCCGTCACCAATCCACACCGTCAGAGCTTCGGAACCCAGCACCTTGCCGATTTCGATGCACTCAAGATTATGCTCGATGGCCTGCTGACGCGTAGCAGGGTTGGCGTGGCTTAAGGAGCCAAACTTATAGGACTGTTTCTGGTCGGCCTGATCCTGAAACGTATTGGAATTGATGGCGTCAAAGCCCATGCCCAGTTCTTCGGCATACTGGCGCAACGCCAGATAATCATCGCTGCGGTCCCACGGAAAATGCAACGACACGCGCGGCGTCAGGCCCGCCAGCTGATTGACAACCGAACAATCCTCGATCTTCTCAAAGACATTATTGGGCTCACCGGGCAGCGGAAAACGGGCAAACCGCGTACCGCCCGACACCATACCCCAGCTCGGCAAACCGACCTCAAGCGTCAGAAGTTTTTCGACCACATCCTCAATATCAATGCTTGAACGCGCCAGACGCGCCCCCAAGGCGGCATAGTCTTCCAGATGGGCGGCCATAAGACGCTGATTGTCACGATCAATGGCGTCCTGAGATACCGCAAACAGCGTCTGATCGTGTGTCATATATCCCATGGATCACTCCCGCGCGGCACCTGTTATTTTTATCTGATAACAAACTGCGCCGGAACAGACAAATAGTCAAATTACCTAAGCGGGAAGACACCGGTTACCTTGTAAAAGAAGCCGCATGACCGGCATCGACATTGAGAATATTGCCTGTCGATTTGGCCGAAACGTCACTGACGAGAAAGGCCACGGCTTCGGCGACATCCTGCGGAAAAACCTCACGTTTCAGCAAACTGCGCTGCTGATAGAAGGCCTCAAGCCTGTCTGGCGTAAGCCCGTAGGCCCCGGCGCGTTCGGCCCGCCATTGTCCGTCCCATATGTGGGAATCGCGCAACACTGCATCGGGGTTGACGACATTGACCCGGATGCCGTGCGGCGCGCCTTCGACCGCCAGACAGCGCGCCAGATGCAACTGCGCCGCCTTGGCGGCATTATAGGCCGCCGATCCGGCTGAGGGCGACAGGGCATTCTTGGAGACAATAAACACCATCGCCCCGCCGCGGGCTTTCATGGCCTTAAAGGCTTCGCGTGCCCCCAGAAAATAGCCCTGCGTCAGACCGGCAAAATCGCTCTGCCACTGCGCCAGAGAAATATCTTCTATGGCCGCTGCCGCCGCATGACCGGCATTGTTGACGAAGATATCTACCCCGCCATAGTCAAACGCGACCTGCCCATAGGCCGCCGCCACCGCCGCCTCATCCGCCGCATCAGACAACAGGCCGCGCACCCGATCTTCGCCATGCGCCACCACCAGAGCCTGACACACCGCCTCAAGCCGCACCGCCTCGATGTCGGTAATGACGACATTGGCCCCGTCACGTAACAAACGCTCGGCCACGGCACGGCCTATGCCCCCGGCCCCGCCGGTAATCAGGGCCACCTTGCCCGCCAGCGGTTTCGGAGGCGGCTGACGCTTCAGCTTGGCTTCCTCAAGCGCCCAGTATTCGATGCGGAAGGCCTCGCGCTCATCCAGCCCCTGATAGGTGCCGACCGCCTCGGCCCCGCGCATAACGTGGATGGCATGGCTGTAATATTCCGCCGCCAGACGCGCCGCCATCTTGTCAGCAGCGAAACTGACCAGGCCATAGCCCGCCACCAGAATAATCACCGGATCGGCGTCACGCACCGGCGGGCTGTCGGGTTCGGCGTGGCGGTCATAATAGGCCCGATAGGCCGCACGATAGGCCTCAAGTGCCGTCCGTAATCCGCTCTCAGACAGATCATCCGGTGACAGGATCAGCGGCAGACGCTTGGTGCGCAGAAAATGATCGGGACAGGCCGTGCCCATGGCCGCCAGCCGCGCCATATCCGCCGAACAAACGAATTGCAGCACCTCGGGACTATCAACCACATGAGCGATTTTAGGCGCAATTTCCCCGGCCATCAGCGCCCGCAAACGCGGGTTCAGTTCAGCAAAAAAAGCCTTACGCTCAGCGGCGTTCGCCGCTTCGGTCAATGCCCCGCCAAAAGACGGTGTCCCCACACCCATACTATTCAGATAGTCCGCCGCCTGAGAGATCAGCGAAAGCGTATTGTCATAGCAGTCTTTTGACGTCTCGCCCCAGCTAAACAGGCCGTGCCCCTCAAGGACAATTCCACGCAGATCGGGTTTTTGCGCCACCAATGCCTCAAGCTTCAGCCCCAGATCAAAGCCCGGCCTTTGCCAGGCCAGCCAGCCGACCGTATCGCCATAGATGGCCTTTGTGAGCGCCTCCGACTGTTCGGTCGTCGCAATGGCCAGAACCGCATCAGGATGCACATGATCGACATGCTTAAATGGCAAAAAGGCATGGAGCGGCGTATCAAT
>JBCEBX010000118.1:0-2370 GCA_039206455.1 Asticcacaulis sp. | reverse complement strand
CCAAAGGTACAATGCGGCAGGAAGCCCACCATTTCATCTTCGGCCTCAAGGCCACGATATCGGGATTTTAGCGCTACCAATTTTGACAAATAAAGACTGGCAAACCCATCAAGCCGCATAGACCCGAGATCACCGCCTGACCCCTTGACCCACAAGACCTCAACCGCTTCACCGGTCAGGGGATCGATTTCCATAATCTTGGCCGAGGTATTGCCGCCGCCATAGTTGGTGATCGATAGATCCGCCCCCAGCAGATTGGAACGATAGAGCAATGCCTCAGGCTCAGTTAGTTCGCCTGTATGCTGCCATTGTGAGCGCAACAATGCAAACGGGGCCTTGGAGACAAAGGTGTCCGAAGATAGAGGCTTCATAATGCCTGCCTGTAGAAAACATGATTATTGTGACCGCTCATTGTAAAATCCGGCGGTTTTTCTTATGTAGGGAGGCTAAAACGAAAATGAAAAAAACTCAATCTCGTTCGATCAAATTCAATCGATCAATTTTGAGTAAATCTGCACAAAACTAGGGAATCATCGCGTGCCTATCACACCTGCCGTACCGGCGGCCTCAGCCGACACGCCGCTTGATACCTGTGTGGTTTTTGATGTTGGCAAGACCAATACCAAGGCGAGCATCATAAACGCCGACGGCCAGATTCTGCATCGTGTGCAAACCGCGACGCCCTATCTGCATACCCGCCTCTATGCTGCTATGGATGTCGATACGCTGTTTGACTGGTTTATCGCCCAGCTGAAGATACTGGGGGCCCGCTATCCCATCGGGCGTATCATCAGCGTGGCGCATGGCGCGGCCTGTGCGCTTCTGGATGCTGACGGCAAGCTGGTGCAACCGGTGCAGGATTATGAATCCAGCATCCCCCTGCCCTATCTCAATGCCTATCGTGACATAAGGCCGGACTTTGCCGAAACTCTTTCGCCGCTTTTGCCTAACGGGCTAAATCTGGGGGCGCAGATATTCTGGCACGCACGCCGCGACCCGAAGCTGTTTGAGAAGGTACGCTACATCGTCCCCTACGCCCAGTACTGGACGTGGCGGCTAAGCGGCGTGCTGTGCTCCGAAGTCACCTCACTCGGCTGCCATACCGATCTGTGGAACCCCAATGCCGCCACCTTCTCAAGCCTGGCGCTCACCGAAGGCTGGGCCGAACGCTTCCCGCCTATGCGCAAGGCGTGGGAAACCGCAGGCCATTTGCGCCCTGAGCTGGCCGCAACGACCGGACTTTCTGAAAAGACCTGCATCTGCGTCGGCCTGCACGATTCCAACGCCGCTCTGGCCCTCATCATTGCCCGCCACAGTGACAAGACCGGCATCGATCTGCCGGTGATCCTGACGACCGGCACCTGGTATGTGGCCATGGCCCCCGGTGCCGACACGCCCCCCCCGCCCGAAGACCTGAATGCCGCCCGTGACTGCCTGATCAATATCGATGTGTTCGGCCATGCGGTGCCCTGTGCGCGCTTCATGGGCGGACGCGCACTTGATCTGATTACCAATGGCGCCCTCGACACAGACGTCAGCCTTGATAGCGTGCGCGAAGTGATCCTCAGCGGGGCCATGGCCTTGCCGAGCTTTGTTGACGCCGGCGGCCCCTTCCCCGGACGGCGCGGTGAAATTCGCGGCCTGCAATCCGACAGCCCCGAAACGCGCATGGCGCTGGGCCTGATCTATGTCGCCCTGATTTCCACCGTATCGCTTGAGATGATCACCCCTTCGGATCGACCTTTGCTGATCGAAGGCCCCGCCGCGCATAATACGGCCTTCTGCACCCTTATGGCGGCATTACGCTCTGGCGATGTCTTCTTTTGTGAGTCCTCAAGTGGCGTGACACGCGGCGCCGGTGCCATGGCCTTTTTGAATGACCATACCCCTCCGCCGCCCACCTATCACCGCGTTGAACCGCATCTGATCACAGAGATTTCTCAATATCGCGCAAACTGGCTGACGGCCCTGCAATCACGATAAGTATTTCAATTTTCGCATTACCCGTAATTGCGGTTCACAAACGAAAAAAACGTGCTTATATGATTCAATCATAATCGATCACGGACGCGCCAACAGGGGGTGCGGACGATGTCCTAACCTATAATTATAACGAGATTTGGTATGCATCTTCAGGATCGCTGGAAGCTGATAATTGACGAACTCAACCACGACCGCGTAACATCGGTCGATGAACTGACCGAGCGTCTGGGGGTATCACCGGCAACCATACGCCGCGATCTGAACGAACTGCATGAACTGGGGCATCTGCTTCGGGTGCGTGGCGGGGCCATGCGTATCGAAGGCAAGCATTTCACAGGCAAACCCGCCGCAGATGACCGCCGCAGTCAGGGCCTTCAAGGGCAATCA
>JBCEBX010000117.1:0-4977 GCA_039206455.1 Asticcacaulis sp. | reverse complement strand
CTTCCAATGACCCGATAATGGTGGC
Source organism: Asticcacaulis sp. (assembly GCA_039206455.1). Taxonomy (GTDB): domain Bacteria; phylum Pseudomonadota; class Alphaproteobacteria; order Caulobacterales; family Caulobacteraceae; genus Asticcacaulis. Next base: position 4,952 of record JBCEBX010000117.1, on the reverse strand, counting down.
CAGCGGCGTTTTCAGGTCATGAGATACAGTTGATAGCATTTGGCGGTACAGGGTTTCTTTAATCAGGTCGGACGAAGCATCATCCATTGTCGTTACTCTCATGTTTCATACCCCGGTAAGCGGTCTGAGCAACGACTCGGATGGACCCGTCAGGTACTTAGAAAAAATCCTAACTCCCGCCAGACAAAAGCACAGTGCCTGAGCCATACGCCGTAAGTAAGGCATTGATAAAAATTACGCGAACCAGGCCTCGGCTGCCACGATCAAACGCTCAAGGCGAATAGATATCTGACGCAGTTCCTCATTCAGGACACCCTGCTCCGGCGGCGCGGCTTGGGCACTTTCGTCACCCAGCCGAAGAAAATCATGCAGGGTCTGCTCTATCCGCTGGCGCACCGCTTTCAGTGTCTCCAGCACATCCTCAGACAGCGCTTTTTCGCTGTCATCATAGCCCTCAGCCAGAGCCTGAAGACGCGCGATATCCGCCCTTAAATCCTCCCGCAGGAGACCCGCCTCGGAGCGACTGAGCAGGCGCATGGCCTCAGGTTTTAAATCGCGAATAGCCTCAGCGACCGCTGAGGCGTCGGGAAAATCCTGTCCCTGAAGCATAAAAGTCTCCGTCTCCGCCTGTTTATCTGTGGCGACCAGCTTACCGTTATCAGGCCTCCGGAGCAACGGCTTCGCTTATCTCCCTGAGCTTGCGGGCCAGCAAATCCGGCTGAATAGGCTTGGACATATAATCATCCATCCCCGCCTCAAGACAACGCTCACGATCACCGGCCAGCGCATGGGCCGTAACACCAATGATTCTGTGATAAAAGCCCTTTTCGGCCTCCAGCGCCCTGAGGCGGCGCGTCGTCTCATAGCCATCCATATCAAACATCTGCACATCCATCAGAACCGCATGATACGGGGTGTCACGACTGGCTACACGCTCCAGCGCCTCGGCACCGGATTCGACCGCATCGGCCTCATAGCCCATATCCTCAAGCATCAGGGTGGCGACCATAATATTGGGCTCATAGTCCTCAACAATCAGCACCACCGGCGCTGGCCCCTCCTGCATACGCGCCAGTGGCGACAGTTCGTCTACATTTTCCGGCGCAGCCAAAGGCAGGCTCAGACGTACTGTAAAGATCGATCCGGCCCCTTCCTGACTTTCGACCTCAATGCTTCCGCCCATGCTTTCCGTCAGGGCGCGCGCAATCGACAACCCAAGGCCCGAACCACCAAAACGCCGCGTGATGGACGCATCGGCCTGCGTAAACTTGTCAAAAATAACCCGACGTTTTTCTTCGGCTATGCCTATGCCCGTATCACGCACCGTAAAGGTCAGTTCAATCCGCTCTCCGGCTGGTCGGGCCTCACCGATCAGCTCTATTTCCCCCGCTGAGGTAAATTTCAGGGCATTGGAGATCAGGTTCATGATAATCTGCTGCAATCGCGTGCGATCGCCACTCACCGATACCCGGCCTATATTATCGATAACATTGAAATAGACGCCCTTGCGCTCAATGCCCTGGGCAAACATCAACTGGATGTCGGACAGGATACTCGCCGGATTGAAGGTGACGCTTTCAAACTCTATCCGGTTATCTTCGATGCGGCTGATATCCAGAAGATCATTGATCAGCCGCAGCAATAACTGCCCGTTGGTGCGCAGGGTTTCGACAATTCGCACCTGCTCGTCATTCAGCGGCGAGCGGATCAGCACATCCGCCAGCCCCGTCACCACATTAAGCGGCGTGCGGATTTCATGGCTCATGGTCGTCAGGAAGTCGGTCTTGGCCTGAGACGCCGCCTCGGCCTTTTCCTTGGCCGCCTGAAGCTCCTGCTTCTGGTGCTCGTTTTCCCTGAGCAGGCGTTCCTTGACATAGGCCGCCTGCATAACCGCAGGTAACAGATCGAAATAGGTCTGGTTGACGTCCTTGACGGCATAATCCGCCGCCCCCAGATGCATGGCCTCAAGGGCAATGCGTTCATCACCACCTGCCGTCAGTATAATCACCGGCGGCGGCTTAGGCAGGTCACGTATCAGCGGCAAAAGCTCAAGCCCGCTCATGCCCGGCAGATTATAGTCCAGCAGAATAAGCTGATAATTCTTGTGTTTCAGGCGCTCAAAGCCGTCCTCCGCCGTCGCCGCCAGATCGACCTCAAGTCCGTGACGCTGCATCCGCTTTTGTAAAAGCCGACCGAGCGCCTCATCATCCTCAACATAGAGAATATATTTCAGCGGTATATCCGGCATAAACTACCCTTTTGCGCTGTGTGGCACCTTGACCACCGCGAGCATCAGCCCCAGCTTGCGGATGGCGTCGGAAAAACTGTCATATTCCACGGGCTTGGTAATGTAGACATTGCACCCCAGCTCATAACAGCGGTCAATTTCACGCGGATTATCGGTCGTGGTGAGTACAATAACCGGTATGGCGCGTGTCGCCGGATCGGTTTTGATGCGGCGCAGGATTTCATAACCGTCAATATTCGGCAGATTAAGATCAAGCAGCACAAGGGTCTTGTCGTGCTGATCCTTGGTCATGCCGCGATGAAAGAAATAATCGATCGCCTTGGCCCCATCATCGAAATGGATGACCGGATTGCCGATACCGGCCCGTTCGAGGTTCTTACGGATCAGACGCGCATGACCTTCGTCATCTTCGATCATGACCATTGTGAACTGTTCGTTGAACATGCCTATCATATACGCGCACCTTCTGTTGCCGCGTCAACTGTCCCGTCGGGAGACATGTCCGTCTCCGTTTCTGCCGTTTCGATACGTTTCGGCAGGCGGAAGTGAAAGCGTGTGCCCTCATCGACAGCGGATTCAAACCATATGCCACCCGAAAGCCGCCTCAGAGTTGCCTTGACATAGGCCATGCCCAGTCCAAGGCCGGTTACCCCTTCGGTATTTCGGGCACGGCGGAATATTTCAAAAATCTTTGTCCGGTCAGCCTCATCAATGCCGCGACCATTATCGGCAAAGGTGAAGACATAAGACCCTGAGGTTTCGCGCCAGCTGACCTCAATGCGCCCGGGCACATCCGGCCTCAGATACTTAACGGCATTATCCAGCAGATTGCCGAATATCTGCTCAAGCGCCAGCGCATCGGTCACCAGCACCGGCAAAGGCTGGCAGATGACCTCAATCTGCTTTTGCGTAATATCATAACCCAGCGCCCCCTTGCACTTGTCAAAGACAGCCTGCGCATCGACTTCACTGAGGCGGAACACGCGACGCCCAATACGCGACAGATCAAGTATACCCTTGGTCAGGCTGTCCATGCGCTCAACCCCCTTGGCGATGAAACCGAGCGCTTCGGGGATATCTGTGTCCAGGGTAAAATTAAGCCGCTTGATATCTTCGGGCGGGATCTTGTCCGCATGCATGCGCACCAGATCGCTGACCTCCTTCACCGACAACTCCAGTTCGCGCGAAAACCCTTTGAGATTAACCAGAGGCGAACGCAGATCGTGCGAAGTAATATAGGTAAAGGTCTCAAGTTCGCCATTCAGCTGCCTGAGTTCTTCCTCATGTTCTTTCTGTTCCGTAATATCGGCATGGGTGCCCACCAGCAGCTTCATAGCGCTGAAATCGTCGCCGACGCCGACACCCCTCGCCAGTATCCAGATATAGTGTCCGTTCCTGTGGCGCATGCGGAAAACCGAATTATAGCTGTCGGTATCTCCCTCAACATAGCGGCGAATATCCGACAGCGCACTGTCCCGATCCTCAGAGTGCAGATGATCCTGATAGTTACGGAAACTGCTCTCGAATTCGTGGTCCTTATACCCCAGAAGCGCCTTATAGCCCGGCGAGCAATACAGGGTCTCATTGACGAAATTATATTCGAACAGGCCATCATTGATGCCCTCAATGACCTCACGATAGCGCTTCTCGGCCTGCTCGTGCTTAAGGACGGACTTCTCATACCGGCCTTCCAGATTGACAATCGTCAGCGTGCCCATCAGCAGAATGCCGATAATCACGACATTACCGATAACAATCGTATAGATAAAATTGCTGCGCTCATCATGTTTGACGGCAATCTGTTTGCGCACCTCAATCAGCCGTTTGACGATGCTGGTTTCCATCATACGGCGCAACTGATCCATTTCGGCGCGTTGCCGGTCGAGATCAGCCATTGAAACGCGGGTGCGCGGATTGACGGTCTTGTTTTCTACCTGATCATCAAGCACCTTACGAAAAGTACGGATGCGATCCAGCCAGGCATAGACCTCACGCGCCGCCCCTTCATCGCGGAAGGTATGATTACGCAGGATGGTGATATCGGCATTCAACATATTACGCGCCGACTGATAGGGCTGAACGAAGCTTTTGTCGCCGGAAATAAGGTAACCGCGCACACTGGTCTCCATATCCACCAGATCCATCAGAACCACGCGGCTCTGGCGTATGACTTCGTATTGATAAAGCGCGTAATCATTCAGCTTTTGAATGCGTTCATAATGCTGATAGACGATGACGGAAAAACCGGCCATGGCAAACGACAACACGGCAAACATTACCATGTAGATGTATTTGCCCCTCAACCATAAAGGCCTCTCCATAAATACCCCAATTCGCCCATATCCGGCCGCCCCGATCCGGAGGCCACAGTTACTGACTGGTTTTCAGAACTATGACCTCCGGCAAATCAGCAAGTCTAGTTTTTTTAAAGCACTCTTTTAATTTTAAGGCTTGGCCTCTTCGGCTGCACCTTCAACCGCTTCGCCGCCCGCCTGAACATCCTGACCAAATCCGGAGATAGTGTTGCACGCGGTTACCGAATAACCGAGCGCCATAATCAGGAACAGTTTGGTAATTGTAGAGCGCATGATGCACCTTTTTGTTGTCTGGCAGAGCCCATCTCCACCCGCTTTGAAGGGTGCGATAAAACCGGTAATGGGGCTATAGGCCCCTCAAATGCGCCCTGTAAAAAAAACATAAGGAT
>JBCEBX010000116.1:0-5008 GCA_039206455.1 Asticcacaulis sp. | reverse complement strand
TTCTTAAGGTCGACGCCGATATTGTTCTGGCTGATGATTTCTTCGACAAGAACCAACTACCAGAAAACACTTTTATCGCAGGCAACTGGCGCAATGTGACCAGTGACCAGAACTATGTAAACGGCTTTTTCTATACCTTTAAACGTGCCTTACATCAGGTTGCAGGCTTTAATGAGCACATTACGACCTATGGCTGGGACGATGATGATCTTTATGAACGTCTTGTACTCAGTGGCTTTACCCGTAAGGACGTTGTTTCTGAAAGCGTCTTCCACCTTCCCCATTCAGATGAGGAGCGCGCCTCTGACGCAAATTTCACCGGTGGGCAAACTGCCCTTGCTGAATTGGAAAAAGGCACACGCTACCTCATCCGTCGCAATCGTTATATCACACACTTGATGCCGGACTGGGGCCAGAACTCTGTCCATGTCCCCTTCCAGATTAAAACCATAGACGGCCCTATAGCGTCTCTACAGCGACAAAGCTATGTCCCTAGCGCCGTGCCTCAGCATATTCAGGATACGGCGCGTTTCCACACCCTTCTGGACTTCACAAGTTGGGAATTCGGGCAACGGGCGCGTGAACTGGATCGTGAGAAACTGGCTAAGGTTCTCGAACGCCCGATGGCAGACCTATCACGAATCGACATTGAGGTCGCACTTACCGATATTTCCCAGCTCATCAAGGGCAGGGGCCGTTACGTCGTTTTAAGTTTTACGACCTCAACTCTGGCGCAAATTGCACATTCACCCGCCTTAGCCTCTGTTATAAAGCACCTGCGCTCTAATGGCTTAACACCGGTGTTTTCGGCACCTGTAGCAACATTTCAAGTTTCGGATTCATCCCCGCTGAAAGACCTGATATTCGTTCCAAGCTGGTTGGTGCAAAACAGCTTACCGGATGTCCGTTTGCAAGCCGTGCTCAAATCTGACACCCCGGCAGACACCGACTTCATTGTGAAAATCACCGAAGCCGATCTGGAGGAATGGCGCATTTCACGTCCTTTCTTCGCAAGGCAGCAACGCCCGAAGTTGTTTATCGACGCCCAGCATGGCCTCGGCAACCGGCTGCGTGCCATCGGCTCGGCCTCAGCCATTGCTCAGGCCACCGACAGAGAGTTGGTGATCGTCTGGGAGCCAGATCATCACTGTCAATGCGCTTTTAGCGACCTGTTTGAATATTCAGGTGAAGTGATAGAAAAGAGCTTCGTAGAAGACGCACGAGCAGGCAAATCGGTTGTATATAATTATATGCCCAACGAGCCTGAAATGGAAAAGGGCCGCCTCATTGATGATACAGATACCCGTGATATTTATGCCCGTTCAGCCTTTACCCTGAATAGTCCGCATTCGCACTGGGAGAGCGAAAACAGTTTTCTGAAGCAGCTCTCACCTGTGGCGCCCGTCCGCAATCTGCTCAACTCCGTTCGTCATCCCAACGCAGTTTCCGTCCATGTCCGCATGGAAACCGAAGTGGGCCGCGAACAAAACACCTATGATCGTGTTGAAAACTGGACGAAGGAAGACCACGAACTCATCCACCATTGGCGGGCCAAAAGTCACTTCTCCCATTTTCTGACAAAAATTGATCAACTGATCACAGGCGGCATGGCCGATACGGTTTTCCTGGCAGCAGACCTGCCCGAAACTTATGATGCCTTTAAAGATAAATATGGCCACCGTCTCGCCTATCTGCCTCGACAGCTTTACGATCGTTCGGCTCAGCAATTACATTACGCTCTTGCTGATGCGATTCTGTTGAGCCGCGCCCCACTTTTGCTGGGCAGCACCTGGAGTTCATTTTCAGAACTGGCTATGCGGCTTGCGCCAGAGCCAATCACGGTTAAAATGAGTGGCAGGGACTTCTAGTATCTGCCGCCCTCCATAATAAAAATAAATTTTTAAAGCAGTAATGCTCCTACCGTAGTTGGACAAGCTGACCACACAGAATAGGATAAATAATGAAGGCTATCGCAATTACCGGTACTCGCGGATTTATTGAAAACACCGCATTCATGCCAACAAATAAGGTCATGCAGGCCGTTGGCAACAATACGGGAAATCTTGTTTTCCAGTATGCCGTTTACAACATGATTACAGAACCAAAATTGATTGTTGGTCAGGATATATCATGGGACCCGAAAGCGATCAGAGATGCCTGCCGGGCGGTTGTCGTACCTTCAGCGAATTTCATACGCGAAAACTTCGATATGACGGGTTATGTCGATTTTCTAGAAAAAACCGAACTGCCACTCATTTTCCTTGGCATTGGCGCGCAGGCGGAAAACTACACCACCCGTGATTTTGATTTTCATCCCAGCATTCAACGCCTGCTGGGCCTGATACGTGAGCGCTCTAAGAAGGTCGCAGTGCGTGGTTATTTTACGGCTGAACTTTTTGAAAAATTTGGCATTAATCATGTTGAAGTAACCGGTTGTCCATCTAACTTCATAAACCAGTCTCCTGATTTCGCCGATATGATCGAAGCAAAGTTGGCACAACCACTCAATAGCTTCATCACTCATGGCGATGAGCCTTGGCCGAAGAACATGGCTAAACAACCGGTCGAGCGTCGTCTGTGTGATTGGACTATGAAGGGCAACTCATTCCAGTCTCAGCAATCCGTACCCATCTTTATGGAGTATATCAGACGCAACAACACCCATGCACCTGCGGTCATTCCTGAAGGTCGGGAAAATGCGTTGCATCGCGCCTTGCTGCCTGACGCTCCGTTCGAGACCTTTCAGGAATTCATCAATGCGCGAATGAGGGTTTATTTATCAGTATCCCAGTGGATGGAAGATAGCGCGCGGTTCGATTTTTCTGTAGGCCTGCGTTTGCATGGTAATATGGTCGCTTGGCAAGCCGGTACACCGGCGCTGTGGATACATCACGATTCCCGCACACGAGAATTATCTGAGATCATGGCACTTCCCAGCATTGATTTCGAAACCTTTCTGGAACAATGCACCACCATCGAAGAAGCACGCCAGAAGATCGAATTTGACAAGCATGCCTATCGCACTCAACGCCGTCGTCTGGCAGAGCGCATGCATACAGTTTTAGATTCGGAAAAGATTTCTAATAGCCTGACTCAGACCGTATTAGCCTAACTGACGTGCCATATATGTATCAGACCACTAGAATTGAAATCATTCACTCATCATCCCTTATCTGGGAGGAGGGAAAGTCCGTAAGGGCAACGAAGTTTTCGGAAGTGTAGAGACTATAATAAACTCCGGCGGCATGGTGCCATCGGCAATAAGGTGCCCATTCGCTTATGAATGGTTCGTCTGCAGCTTATTGCCGTCTTGAGCCTTAAACCCGAAAAATTTCAGTTCTCGGCGGTCCCAAACCGTAAGCACATCACTGGCATGCCTGTCCTAAATGGCTGATCTATTGATCGCAGCAATCAAATCATTTAAGACCCACCCCAATTATACGTGGGCCTAAGTTTCAGGCACATTATTCCGCCTTAATCTTCTTCTTACGTGTCTTTTTTGATAGTGGGCATGCGTTGCCTGCAAAATTGCCTTTATCTGTCTGGGCCTGACATTTAGAATTAGTGATAAAAGTTTTTATGGTAAGGGGTCATTTCCCGTTATGAACATACAAAAAGCATTTCGCGACCTAATCGCCGGAATCAAATTATATAATGTCTGGCTGTATCAAGCCTGGCATGAATTATCAGCGAAATTTAAAAGAACCTTTTTAGGCTCTCTGTGGATCGCCGGTCAGTTTGTCGCATCCTCACTGGCACTGAGTATTGTGTTTGGTGGTATTATGGGCCAGTCGCTGCAAGACGTATTGCCCTACATTATGGGCGGAATACTGGCGTATAATCTGGTAACGCTCCCCCTTAATGGTGGCGCCGAGGTCTTTGTGGGCGCAGCGGGCATCATACGAAATCACGCCCACCCATACACTTATTATGTGTTTGAAAATATAGCAAAAAACTTCATGGAATTTGCTCACAACACAGTGGTTTATTTAATTCTGCTCGTAATTGTCGGCGCAATCACCATGCCCCACTGGATTATAATCTTAACCTTGCCCTTGGTTCTCATAACTGTTTTTTGCTGGGTGACCATAACCGGCCTTGCCGCAGCTCGTTTTCGTGATTTGCGTTATCTTGCCCCGTTTTTAGGCAGCCTTCTATTCTTTATGACACCCATTTTCTGGAACGCAGACCATATGACTGGGCCACGCGCTGTCATTGTTCATTACAACCCCGTTTATGGTCTGGTAGAATTTATACGTTCGCCGCTAATGGGCAAAATACCGCCTCAGCTTTGCTGGAATCAGGTATTTATTATGCTATTTGTCGGCATCATTATCTGGATCCTCAGTTTCTCAGCTTTCCGCCGTCGCATCGCATTCTGGGTGTAATTTTCCGTAGAGCTATCTTTAACTGACGATCCGCATTTTAATTATGAGTGTTTTGATATGACAGCCATCGTGAATTTGAAAAGTGTAGAATTACGCTATCCTGTTTATTCTATTCGCGCTCATTCACTGCGCAATACTTTGGCCAACATGGCAGTTGGTGGCAAATTACTCAAGGACGGGCAAGATATCATATATATCGAAGCCCTGAATGGCGTGTCATTTAGCCTGAACGAAGGAGATCGCTTAGGCATTATCGGGCACAATGGCGCGGGAAAAACCACTCTCTTAAAAGTCATTGCGGGAATCTATGAACCCGACAGAGGCGTTGTCGAGGTCAAGGGCCGAATTTCCTCAATGATTGATATTGGCCTGGGATTAGACGCTTCTCTGACTGGTCGCGAAAACATTGTGACAATGGGTCGTTTGCGCGGATTCCCCACCAAGCAGATTCTTGAACTTATTCCAGCGATTACAGAGTTTTCAGAATTGGGCTCTTACATTGATCTTCCGGTCAAAACCTACAGCGCAGGGATGAGGGCAAGATTGGTTTTCGCAGTGGGCACTACGCTTGAGCCTGACGTCCTGCTCCTGGATGAATGGATTGGTGCTGGGGATGCTGA
>JBCEBX010000115.1:0-5012 GCA_039206455.1 Asticcacaulis sp. | reverse complement strand
GCTTCGGGCAGGGCGGATATATCGGCGATGGTCTGGGGCTGGCCCGGACGGGTCTGACGCATAAGATCGCCTGCGCCGCTGGCATAGACGAGAAAAACGCCGCCGAAAATAATGAGACATATAAGAAGGTTGTTGCCGCTGACGGCCCATGCAACCCAGGCCATAAGAAACAGTGCCAGAGAGATAAGCAGGGAATAGCCCCAATGCCTGCCGGGCCGTTCTCCGGTAATGAGACGGGCTTCGGGGTTATGCCGTTTCAGAGCGGTGAACAGGGCCATGAGCATGTGCCTGAAGCTGTCGGAGCGCTCTTCAAAGTCGCCTATGCCGTGGAAATGCCCGTTGTCAATTGAGAGGTTGCGTCCATTTTGCAGGGTGATTTCCGCAACATAGCGCCAGAGCTTGATCTGAGTCGGGGCATAGGCGAGGCGCAGGCTTTTTATATCTCTGAAGTCAATGCGCACAGGACGCGCATCAGCATCAATGATGTCCAGCGTCCGATCAGTGACGCGCCAGAGGCGCTCATGGGACTCAAGGAGGCTTTCGCGTTTTTTGTGTGTGGCCGGATCACCTGACATGGAGGGTCAGGCTCTGGTGGGCGGAGTTGAGCCAGTCGGGGGCTTTGTCGGGCGTAAAGCAGCTCAGGAGCAGGCTTTGTCCCGTGGGCAGGTCAAGGCCCCAGCCGTGCAGATAGAACTCGGCGTCAGTATTGACGATCAGGGCGCGGGCCTGAAGGCGTTGGGTGCTGTCGTTGAACGGGACGAGGTCAAGGGCCTGAAAATCGATGAATTGCCCGCGTTGTGGATAGGTGCGGCGGATGACCTGAGTGAACAGGTCTTCATAGGCACTTTTGCGGGTTTTAAGGGCGGCCTGTGCGGTGGCGAAATCTGCGTAAGAGGTGGCCGGTTGCAGTTCGACATAGCATTGACCGGAGATTTCTGGCGGCGGGTTGAAAGCAATCAGGCTGAGGTCGGCGCTGGTCGGATTGGGGAAACCGTAAGACCAGTCGCCGCTGGCGCGCAGGCTGAACAGCCCGTGCGGGTGGGTATAGAGGCTGGCGTCGCCATCGCGGCGGCTGCGGCCCCAGTCTTCGGATGGTGGCGTGCTGAACGAGGCAGGGGCCGGCGTACGGCTCAGGCCCGTCTGAGGCAGAAGCGCTGCCCCAAGGCCTGCGATCAGGCATATACAAAGACGTGCCTTTATCAGCATGGCTTAGTAACCGAGGAAAAAATCGTCATCCAGTCTGATCCATAAATCGACCAGTGCCCAGAACTCTTTTTCATCCAGCATCGCCGAAGGGGTGGGTGTGCTCATACTGATCGTCAGGCGGTTATCAAGCGTCAGGTCAGACATGACCTGCAGATTACGATTCGGCCAGTGTTTCAGCTCTCCGGTCACGTAGTCGCTTTTGGGCCATACGGCGACATCCTTCCTTATCTCTTCAACGGACTGATCATTGGGGCTTTCATCCTGACTGAAGAACAAGAGGCGCTTACATTTTTGTGCGGGGTCACAATCATTGAACAGAAGATAGTAATCTGCCCAGTCAGCTATGCTGAAACGGACATAGTCCTGACCGTTGCGGCTTAAGACCGTGGCGGTCAGGCCTTTTTTGCTGAGCGAGGTGCTTAAGCCCGCAGGGCTGACCTCAAGGGTTTGGGCCGAGGCCTGTGTGCAGAGGCCCGTCATCATCATCAGGATTGTAAACAAACAGGTCAGAACGCGCATCAGGCAAGCCTCAGGGTTAGGGGAGGGGCAGGATAATAAAGACGGATCGGCGGAACACCCCCTGAACAGGGGGAAGGCGGTAAATTATGCCCGCTTTAATGTGATCACATTTTTTGGAGGCGGCTTTTTTTATCGGACGAAGGCGTGGAAAGGCTGTAGGCATTGGGGGGCAAGCGGAGGCTCTTATGCGTAATATTGCTCACTTCATTGATGGTAAAACGGTGTCCGGTTTGTCGGGGCGCTCAGGGGATGTGTTTGATCCGAATACCGGTAAGGTGCAGGCGCAGGTCGCGCTTGGGGACGCGGCGCTTGTCGATCAGGCCGTGCAGTCGGCCCTTAAGGCGCAAAAAGACTGGGCGGCGCAAAATCCGCAACGTCGGGCGCGTGTGATGTTTGAATTCAAGCGCCTGCTTGAGCGCGATATGGAGGCGCTGGCGCATCTTTTGTCATCCGAGCATGGTAAGGTGATTGCCGATTCCAAAGGTGATATTCAGCGCGGTCTTGAGGTGGTCGAATTTGCCTGCGGCATCCCGCATCTGCTGAAAGGGGCCTATACGCACGGGGCGGGGCCAGGGATCGATGTCTACAGTCTGCGTCAGCCTTTGGGGGTGGTGGCGGGGATTACGCCGTTTAACTTTCCGGCCATGATCCCTATGTGGATGTTTGCCCCGGCTCTGGCGTGCGGTAATGCGTTTATTCTTAAGCCTTCGGAGCGCGATCCGTCTGTGCCGGTGAAACTGGCCGAACTGCTGATTGAGGCGGGGTTGCCTGAGGGTGTGCTCAATGTCGTGCAGGGCGATAAGGTGGTGGTTGATGCCATTCTCGATCATCCTGATATTCGCGCCGTCAGCTTTGTCGGCTCGAGCGATATTGCGCAATATGTTTATGGGCGCGGGGCGGCCAACGGCAAGCGGATGCAGTGTATGGGCGGGGCCAAGAACCACGGCATTATTCTGCCTGATGCCGATATGGATCAGGCCGTGGCAGATATAATGGGGGCAGCCTATGGCTCGGCGGGGGAGCGCTGCATGGCGCTGCCGGTTGTGGTGCCGGTGGGTGAGGAGACGGCAGATATATTGCGCAACAAACTGGTGGCGGCGGTTGAGGGGTTGCGGGTTGGCGTATCTACGGATGCCGAGGCCCATTACGGGCCGGTTGTGTCGGCGCAGCACAAGGCGCGTATCGAGTCCTATATTCAGATGGGCGTCGATGAAGGGGCCGAACTGGTGCTCGATGGGCGGGGCTTTGCGCTTCAGGGGTATGAGGGCGGCTATTTTCTGGGGCCGACCCTTTTTGACCGTGTGACACGGGACATGAAGACCTATCAGGATGAGATTTTCGGGCCGGTTTTGCAGATCGTGCGGGCGCAGAGTTTTGAAGAGGCCCTGTCACTGCCGTCGCAGCATGCTTACGGGAACGGTGTGGCTATATTTACGCGCAACGGCGATGCGGCGCGGGAATTTGCCGCTCAGGTCGAGGTCGGCATGGTCGGTATCAATGTGCCGATACCGGTGCCGGTCGCCTATCATAGTTTTGGCGGCTGGAAGCGGTCGGGTTTTGGCGATCTCAACCAGTATGGGGAGGATGGCGTGCGCTTCTATACGCGTACCAAGACCGTTACCCAGCGCTGGCCGAAAGGCGGGGCGGTTGAGGATCAGGCGTTCGTCATTCCGACCATGCGGTAGGGGCTGGAAAGGATATGCCCCTCCGTCACGGACTTCGCCGTGACACCTCCCCCGCTTCGCAGGGGAGGATGATCAGTTTCGAGCAAAAAAGAGCAGGGCGGGGTTGAGCAGGTCGCGGACTTGGCGCAGAATGAGGCATAAGCGTCTTTAATAAAGGAAATGCCGCATGGATCGTCGTCAGCTTTTGTCATTTGCCGCTCTGGCGTCATTATTGCCGGTTGCGGCCTGCGCCCAGACGACGGGCACGCAAATCCTTCAGCCGCAAACGCCGCCTGCGGGTGGGGCGAAGCCGCTGTTGCCGCCGCTGGAGAGTTTTCCTTTGTGGCCCAATGGTGCGCCAGGGGCCGAGAAGGTCACGGTGACCGAGGAATGGATTTTACGTAATCCCGCCGGCGGCGATCCGAATGATACGGCGGCGACCCATGTTACCAAGCCGATCCTGATGGTGCGCAGGCCTGCCAATCCGAACGGTTCGGCGATCCTGATGATTCCGGGCGGCGGGTATCAGCGTGTGGCCGTATCACGTGCCGGTGGCGGCACGGATAAGGAACTGGCCGATAAGGGCGTGACGGTGTTTACGTTGGTTTATCGCCTGCCTGCCGATGGCTGGGCGGCGGGTTTTGAGGCCCCCTTGCAGGACGTGCAACGCGCGATCCGGCTGATCCGGCATCGGGCGGCGGAATTTTCGCTGGATACAAAACGCGTGGGTGTGATTGGTTTCTCGGCGGGCGGACATCTGGCGGGCTGGGCGGCGACGGCCTTTGCCAAAAAGACCTATGAGCCGGTGGATGCGGCGGACAATCTGTCGGCGCGGCCCGATTTGGCGGGCCTGTTCTATCCGGTGATTACCACCCGCGCCCCTGTGGCACATGGCGGGTCGGTGAAGAATCTTCTGGGGGCTGACCGGTCGGAAGAACGGCTGAAAGCGACCTCGATTAATGAGCTTTTGCCTGCCGATGCGCCGCCGGTCTTCGTGGCCCATGCGGCCAATGATCCGGTCGTGCCCGCTGACAACAGCGTCATCATGTGGCAGGCGCTCCGGGCGCAAAAAACGCCGACCGAACTGCATATATTCGAGGTCGGCGGACATTCGTTGCGTGATGGTAATGCCGAACTGCCCTGGCTCAGTCTGTTCAGCATCTTTGCGCGTCGCCACGGCCTGTGGGCCGAAAGCTGGTAGGTATCTCCCTAAAGAAGTCTGATAAATTTTGTTGATTAGCGACCGGTTTTGCAGGTTAATGCGTAAAACCAATCATAACCAAGCATAAACTGGGACAAACACACTATGCCGACACTTACCAAGCGTCATTTCATGGGCACGGCCATGGCCGTGACAGCCGGCAGCACACTGTCTATAGACGCCGCAGCGGCGACGAAAAAAGCCGCCATGCCGCAGACGGATCTGATCTGGCTTGATGGCGCACCGCCAAAGAACTTTGAGGGGGTGACCCTTGGGGTGCCCTGGCCGCGCGGGGCATTGAAAAAGAATGCGTCCCTGACGGTTGCCGGTGCCGCCAGCCAGTCCTGGCCGATTGCCTATTGGCCGGACGGGTCGGTGAAGTGGACGGCGATGCGGCCGCTGTCGATCGCCTTGCCGAGCAG
>JBCEBX010000114.1:17332-19733 GCA_039206455.1 Asticcacaulis sp. | reverse complement strand
GCGCCGGAACGTTCGGCGGCGGTGCCGATCTATCAGACGACCTCCTATACGTTTGATGACACCCAGCATGGGGCCGATCTGTTCGACCTTAAGGTGGCGGGTAATATCTATACGCGCATCATGAACCCGACGACTGCTGTGCTTGAGGCGCGTGTGGCGGCGATGGAAGGTGGGATTGCGGCGCTGGGTCTGGCGTCAGGTATGGCGGCGATCACCTATGCCATTCAGACCATTGCCGGTGTCGGCGATAATATTGTCTCGATCTCGCAGCTTTATGGCGGCACCTATAACCTGTTTGTCCATGCCTTCCCGCGTCAGGGTATTGAATGCCGTCTGGCGGCCTTTGACGATTACGAAGGTCTGGAAAAGCTGATCGACGACCGCACCAAGGCGGTGTTCCTTGAGTCTATTGGTAACCCGGCAGGCAATGTCGTTGATATTGCGAAGATTTCAGAAATTGCGCATCGTCATGGTGTACCGGTAATCGTCGACAATACGGTGGCCACGCCTTATCTGTGCCGCCCGTTCGATTTCGGCGCGGACATTGTCGTGCATTCTCTGACCAAATATATCGGTGGCCACGGTACGTCGATTGGTGGTGTTATTGTGGATTCCGGTAAGTTCGACTGGGTGGCCAACAAGGCGCGCTTCCCGATCCTTAATGAGCCTGACCCGTCCTATCATGGTGTGGTCTATACCGAGGCCCTGGGTGCGGCGGCCTATATCGGCCGTGCACGTGTCGCGCCACTGCGTAATACCGGCGCGGCCCTATCGCCAACCAATGCGTTCAACATTCTGATGGGGCTTGAGACCCTTGGTTTGCGTATGGAACGCCATTGCGACAATGCGCTCAAACTGGCGACGCACCTGAAAAACCACCCCAAGGTCAAATGGGTCAACTATGCCGGTCTGTCCGACAGCCCTTACAATGCACTTGCGCAAAAGATCAGCAAGGGCTCCGGCTCGGGGATTCTGAGCTTCGGCATTGAGGGCGGCAAGGAAGCCGGTGGTCGTTTCATTGATGCGCTTCAGATGATTCTGCGTCTGGTGAATATCGGTGACGCCAAGTCACTGGCCTGTCATCCGGCGTCGACAACGCACCGTCAGTTGGCTCCGGAAGAACTGGCCAAGGCCGGTGTTTCCGAAGATCTGGTACGTATCTCGGTAGGCATTGAACATATCGACGACATCATTGCCGATGTCGATCAGGCACTTGAAAAGGCATAAGGAATTTACATGGCGCGTCAGTTGATTACGTCGGGATCACCGTTTGAACCCAAGATCGGGTTTTCCCGTGCGGTGCGTATCGGTAACCGTATTGAAGTGTCCGGCACGACGCCGGTACGCGAGGGCAAGGTCGTAGGCTCCGACACCTATGAGCAAACCAAGGTTGTGCTGGAAACCATTATCGCTGCTGTTGAACAGGCCGGCGGTAAGGTGACGGACATCATCCGCACGCGCATCTTCCTGACCGATATTTCCCAGTGGGAAGGCGCGGCCCGTGCCCATGGCGAAGTGTTCGGTGAAATCCGTCCGGCCTCAAGCTTTATTGGTACGTCAGGCCTGATCAATCCGGAATGGCTGGTCGAGATCGAAGCTTCGGCTCAGATCGAGGACTGATTTTCGCCTTTTGGGCGTAAGTCTTGGCAATGACGTCATTCGTCATTAGGTTAGTGGCCGCAGGGTTTATGCCCTGCGGCCATTGTTTTGTGCGCCATATGGCGTTAACCTTGACGTGAACTGTCGGGTGGCAAGGGGACGGGGAGGGGTATGTCTGCAAAAACGGTCTGGAGTCTGGGCTTTTTAGGGCTGGCGATGTTTTCGGCTGTCGGGCTTTATAAGCTGCTGCCGCCAATTGAAGCTGAATTACAGGAACGGGCGGATAATGCCCTGATTGCCGCAGGCGTTGACGATGTCACGGCTGAGGTGTCCGGCCTGTCGGTATATCTTGTGATGAAGGATGGGGCGACGCACCCTCAGCCAAAGGCACGCCTGAAAGAAGCCGCAGACACGGTTCTGGCGCTTAAGGCTGACTGGCCGGAAAGGGTGTCGGCGAAATTACCGGAAAGCTTGCGTTTTGAAATCAATGAAAGCGGCGGCTATGTCTATGGCCCTGTGCTGGAGGCCGTCACCGCGCCTGAGCGTAAGCCCCTGACTATTGAACGCATACAGGAAAGGCTCACTGATGCTGTATCTGGTCTTTGAGTTGCGTTGGCTTATCGGTATTGCCGCTCTGGTTGGGCTGTTTACCGGCTTTCTGGCGCGTCGGGCACAGAAGGTTAAGTCATGATCATTCTGTGGATGCAATCACTGGGGCTGCTGCTGGCCACGTTTTTGATCAGTGGGGTTATTGGCTGGAGTCTTGCGCCCAAACCGAAAGTGAAAAGGCGTCGTATCAGCC
>JBCEBX010000114.1:11765-17322 GCA_039206455.1 Asticcacaulis sp. | reverse complement strand
GTATCAGCCTGTTTGATGAGGTTAGCGAAAAATCTGACTTTTCCGGACTTGATACGCCCTTTGACGAGATCAGGAAAACCCCTGCGTCGGATATCGGGGACGCTCAGGTTACGACTGAGGTTCCGGAGTCGTTCAGTGACATTGACGAAACCATACGTGAGCCCATTGACCGAACGGATCGACCGCAACGGTCGGCGCTGGCCGATATGACGCCTGACGTCGTTGAACTTAAGGTCAGCGAAGCGGACGAAAGTCTTGAGCCGGTGCTGCTGTCTGAGCCGGAAGGCGTGGCCGATGACCTGAAGCTTATTTCCGGTATTGGTGTGGTCAATGAAAACGAGTTGAATCGCTTGGGGATTTTCCATTACTGGCAAATTGCAAGCTGGAATCCTGAGCATGTCCGGTGGCTCACCAGGCACCTGCATTTTGCGCCGCGTATTGTCAGGGAAAACTGGATTTCACAGGCGGCCCGTCTGGCGCAAAAGGCGGCCTGAGAGGCGCACTAAACCCGCGGCAGGCTCAGGCCCAATGAGGGGCTAAAGCGGAACTGATCACGGTTATAGACATAGAGTTCCGCAGGTCGTCCGCCGGTATCATCGCGATATAGTCCCGTGGGGGCCGTAAAGCCGGTGCGTTCCAGTGCGCGGCGGAAATTTTGCTTGTGCAGATTGAAACCGGCTATGGCTTCGAGCGATTTCTGCAATTCCAGCAGGGTAAAACGTTCGGGCATAAGTTCAAAAATAACAGGGCGATATTTTACCTTGCCTCTGAGGCGTGACAGGCCTGTCGCCAGAATGCGCCGGTGATCAGAGGCCATATTCAGTCCGTGATTAATCACAGGCTTTCCAGGCGTCCGGCGCCAGGCTTCGGCCACTAATCCGGCGCTGTAGAGCAGTTCATAGCGATCCAGCACCCGTTCCTCGTTCCAGTGATCGAAATCATCGGGGAACAGGGTGTCGACCCGTCCTTGCCGGAGATCACGGGTGGTCTCACCTGAAGCCTGTGCGCACCAGTCGTTCAGGGCGGGGCGCAGATGGTCCTTCAGGTTGCGCGGTTCTCCGCGTCGCCAGTCTTCCCACGGGAAAAAGGCACTGTAGGGCCGCCATTGCGCCTTCAGGGCTGACTGAAAAGCGCTGTCCGCCGTCAGGGCCAGATAACCAAGCGACACGACCCTTTGGGACGTCTGGGGGCCGGTACTTAAGGCCTGACGGCCTTCGTCACCAAATGAATAAAGTTGCTCGACATAGCCGACATCAAAACCGGTCTGTTCGGTCACAAAGGCACGAACCGCCAAATCGAAGGTGCGGTGGGCTGAGGGGATAAACGGGCCGGACGGCAGGGCAGGTACGGGCATGTCGGCGGCACCGCTCAGGCACAGCACCATCGCCTCATTGTCCTTGATGGTCACGACAACGGCGGATAGCTCGATGGATAGTTCGGTACTCACGCCGTATTGGCTCCCTTTATTCCCTGACAAGTTTCGCGTTCAATTCATTGAAGCGATTTATGAATAGCCTGCGCACCTCGGCTTCGGCAAGCGGCATAAGGGTCAGGCTGTAACCTTTGGGCGGTTCACCGATATATTGCCGGGCTTCGGCATCCGAAAATCCCGCCAGTTGTGTGGCCTCAAAATAGGCACAGGCACGATCGGCCCGTTTAATGAGCGTTTTCATCTGGGTGGGCATGCGCGCAGGCAGGCCGAAGCGGATGTGCACTGCCTGTTCAAGGCTTGCCTCAAAGCGCTTGTAATCAAGGCCGAGCGCGGTCTTGAACGGCGAGATCATATCGCCGATTACATATTCAGAGGCGTCATGCAGCAGTGCGGCCATGCGCCAGCTTACCGGTAGATGCGGATCGAGGTGGCCGCAGATATCTTCGACCACAAGGCTGTGTTGGGCGACACTGAAGCCATGTTCGCCTGTAGTCTGACCGTTCCAGCGGGCGACCCGTGACAGCCCGAGTGCAATATCATCGATTTCAATGTCAATCGCCGCCGGATCGAGCAGGTCAAGCCGGCGTCCCGACAACATGCGCTGCCAGGCCCGCGGGGCTGGCGACTTATCAGTGCGGGAGCGGGAAGCGGGGGCTTTCAAGGCTGAACTCACAAAAGATTGACGGAAACGGCAGGTGCGTGGTCATATGTCACGTACCCTTGCGGCCACATGTGGCCTATACTCATGGCCTTAACAATACAAACGGAGATACGCCATGTCTGCCGGTATCGCACCAAAATCCACAACACATAACGCGGCGTGGGCGCGGGTCAGTACGCCTGTATCCGGTGCTGTGGCGGAGAATTCAGGGCTGGAAATCGCTGCGAAGCTGGCGGAAAGCTTTGGGGCGCACCTGAATGTGCTGTTTACGCCACCCGATCCGGCAGAACTGGCCCCCTGGCTGGGGGAGGGGTTTATGGGCACCGTACAGATGGCGGCGCTGGATGGCCTGAAAAATGCTGCCGATGAGGCGGAGGCGGCGGCACGCGAAGTTTATGATGCCATAGCCTATCCGGATAAGGCTTTTTCGTTCCTGAAATCACCGGTAGGGCAGGATCTGGCGACCGAAGTGCGCCTGTCTGATCTGGTGGTGTTTGGTGCCGATAGTGCCCGTGGGCGCGGGCTTTTGGCTGAGGCTTTTCAGCAGGTGCTGATGGAAGAGCGTGCAGGGGTGTTTATCGCCCGCCAGCCTCTGGATGTCAGTGGCGTGGCTCTGGTGGCATGGGATGGCAAGGAGCCGTCCTCACGTGCGGCGCGCCGTGCGGTGCCGTTACTCAAGAAAGCGTCAAAGGTAGTAATAGCCGGTGCGCCGGTCGGGGATACGCCGGCTGATCTGGGTCGTCTGGCGCAATATTATGCCCATCATGGCCTGACAACCGAAATTGATCTTCTGTCCAAAGGTAATGATCTGGTCGGCGCGCTGGTTGAAGCCAATCAGCGGCATAATGCGCAATATATGGTCGCGGGTGCGTTCGGACGGTCGCGTCTGAGGGAGTTCGCCTTTGGTGGCACGACCCGTGCGCTGCTGCAAAACACGAGCCTGAACCTCTATATGGCGCATTAGATTTAGCGAACTGAAGCTTCGGTCAGGCCGAATTCCAATGTGATGGCATTCTGTATGTCTGCCATTACTCTGGCCCAGTTAAAGTCGCGGTATTCGAAGCTTCTTACGGTGGGATACCAGGGATAATGGTCGGTGCCCAGCCTTACCCAGGAATTGGGCGAACTGATGAACCATGTTTTTGTGCCGGCAGCGGCAGCCATATTGCTGGTTGCGTTGGGCGGAGCGATGACCAGATCCAGTGCAAGGCACAGAGCACATAGATCATCCAGATCTTTGGTCAGGTCGATATTCGGCGGGTTCCATATACGTAACCCTTCACGTTCGGCCTGCGCCAGTTCGGTGCTGGAATCTCCATATTGCAGGTTAATGAAAAAGGTGCCGGGTGTTTGAATGACCGACTTCCACTGATCAAAGGGGGAATAATAACGATCCCGTTGAGAATGCTTGATCAGCGACTTCCACAATATGCCAATCTTGGGACCATTCCCCAGTTTGGCGAGCTCATTTTTCCAATAATCCACCCGTTGAGGGTCAGGCTTCAGAAAACTGTTCTCAGAAGGAAAAGCCTCAAGAGATGGGCGGTATTTTCTGAGAAGTTCAGCCATCAGAGTCCAATAATCAATGGTTTCCGGTTCGGAAAGTCTCGGATAGCCGCGCATCTTTTTTTGTTGATAGGTGAAGGACAGGTGGTCAATGACCGTGGCCTGCGGGAATGAACGGGCAAAGAGTGAAACCAGACGAGGTTCAACAGCAAGGGTTAGTTTACCTTCAGAACCTATATCCTGGATTAGGTCAGGCAAAACCGAAGCGAACAATATCTCGTCCCCCAATCCCTGTTCGCCTGAGATGAAAATATGTTTACCCTGTACATCGGTTTCAGGGGTCCACTCAGGACGATTAATGATATAAAAGAACTGTTGATCTGTACCGCCGCTTTTGCGTCCGGCGTAACAGTCCCATGCCTTGTCAAGCTGCTGAAGGGTGGCATGGGTAAAAGCCAGAGACAGAGCGCACATGTTGCGAACCTCAGCTGACTCGGCTTTTTCAAGTGCATGCTGCACCATGCGCAGGCTTTCTTCGGACTTTCCTTCTGCCCTCAGAATATTGCTCAGATTATAAGATGGCAGGGCCATATCAGGCGCAAACCGAATGGCTTCTGAATAAAAAATCTTGGCGTTCAGCGTATCGCCACGTGCATTAACAACTGTGCCTAAAGCATTCCACAATATAGCATTTTCCGGATCATAATGTATGGCATTACGCAATATTTCGATCGCGTCTTCAAAACGGCTCATATCGCGCAGAGCTGTGGCCAGATTATTTGAGGCTTCACTGTCATGAGGTGCGAATTTCAGTACATAGCTGAAAAATTTTTCAGCTATGTTTAGATGCTTGAGTTTATAGGCGAGACGTCCCAGATCATTGGCGATAGGCAAGCTGTGCGGTTGATAGCTCAGCGCTTTCTGAAAACTGTCGAGTGCTTTTTCCAGTTGGCCAGTTTTCTCCTGACTAATGGCCAGCATATGCCAGCCCACGGCATTGCGTTCATCCAGTCGGAGGGCTTTAAGGGCGTGAGCGCCACCATCGGCCCAGTCATTACGCTTCAGGGACTTGAGAGCATCTTTCAGATGCTTCAGGGCTTTGTGCTGGGTTTTCTGATCCGTACGTAATTCGATGCGGTTTAGGGCGGTTTCAGAGCCGCTGTCACCAATCACGAATGCGCCGGCATTTCCAGCGACAGGAATGGCAGCGGCATCGCCTTCAAGCGGAAGAGGCACCTTTGCAATGGAAGAGGGCGCCGTAAACGAGGGAATACTGGCATAAGGAAGGCGCTTAACCATTGGTGGCTCCACAGACGACCGGAGGCGTATCAGTCAGATTTATAAGCCGCTCCAGCCACATAATACCTGAAACAACCGTGAAGGAAGTGCAGGGACGGAAAAAACGTGTCATTCTTCATAAAAGATTCGCGAAATATGCGCCCTTAAAAAAGTACTCTCAATGTCTGACCGCGTCTAACGTACGTGTGGCGATGATTGTGAACCAAGTTTTAACCCTGCGGGCATTAGATATGTATGTCGTATCCATGTCGGCTTATGCTTTGAGGAAAGCTGATCATGCCTCTTAAACTATCTCTGAAGCCCGGAGAAAAGTTTGTACTTAATGGTGCCGTTGTACAAAATGGTGACCGCCGGTGTTCACTGGTTTTGCAGAACAAGGCCTCGGTGTTGCGTGAAAAAGATATTATGCAACAGCACGAAGTAAATTCTCCGGCCCGTCATATCTATTTCCCGGTGATGATGATGTATCTGGATGAGGCCGGTGCGGACAAATTTTACGATGAGTTTCTGCTGCGGATGAATGAGTTTGTTGGTGTTATTGCAAATCCGGATGTTTTGCAGATTTGTGTCGGCATATCGAAATCCATCCTGTCGGGAGAATATTACAAGGCGCTGATGGGGTGTCGAAAGTTAATCGATTATGAAGACCTGAGGCTTGG
>JBCEBX010000114.1:5521-11755 GCA_039206455.1 Asticcacaulis sp. | reverse complement strand
CACAGAGAATCCGCGTCAAACCGAGTATCGTTTACTGGCTCAGGTGACGCGGGGACTTATGGCGGCGCAGGAAGCGGACAAGTCTGACTTTCAGACACGCATAGGCGCGCTTGATCATAACCGGCGGGTTTGGTCGGCGTTTGCGTCAGACTGTGCGATCCCTGACAATGGCCTGCCTCCGGCTTTGCGTGCGCAGATTATTTCTCTGTCCTTGTGGGTGGGGCGTCATACGTCGCTGGTTATACGCAATAAGGAAGAGATTGCGCCGCTGATTGAAATTAACCGCATTATTATGCAGGGGCTTATGCCTTCAACTGTGAGCGCAGAGCAGGCGGGCTAAATTTTCCGCCGGGCGTTTATTGCCGGGCTTTGCAAGTTTCTAAGGGCGGGAATCGTTGATTCTCGCCTTTTTCAATTTTATTTTACCTTTTAAAATCAATGCGATAATTAATTAATTTTTTCTGACCTTCTGGCATTGGCATTGCACGTGGAGCATCGGGCCAAAATGGCTTTGCGGCAAAATCGCCGCTTAAATCCCCGACCAGAATGGAAAGGAAATCCGATGGCAAACGTATCGGTAAACACGAACATGGGCGCAATGATTGCGCTTCAAAACCTGAACAAAACCAATAAGGCTCTGGCCGAGAGTCAGACCCGTATTAATACCGGCCTGAAGGTCGCCAGCGCAAAGGACAACGGAGCCATCTATGCGATTGCCCAGAGTCAGCGCGCGGACGTCAGGTCGCTTAATGCGGTCACCGAATCCTTAAATCGCGCTGTATCCATTGTGGATGTGGCGTTGGCAGCGGGTGAGGGCATATCGGATATCCTTATACAGATGAAGGAGATTAGCTTAGCGGCTCAGGACACGGGCCTTGATGATACGGCCAGAGCTACTCTGGCAGAGGATTTCGAAGCACTCAGAAACCAGATTGCTAAGGTTTCGAGCGGCGCATCTTTCAACGGGGCCAACATTATTGATGGCAGTCAAACGGAAGTGTCTCCGCTAGCTTCGGCTTCCGGTGCTAAAATGGTCATTTCCGCTCAGAACTTAAGTCTGGGTGGTGGGATCATTGAACTGAGTGCCGGCTCAACCTTTGCTACGGTTTCAGCGGCCGCTGCCCAATATGCAGCGGTAACGGCATCAATTGATGCGGTGTCGCGGGCTTTGTCATCATTGGGGACGTCATCCAAGCAACTTTCTAATCATATAACGTTCGTTTCTAAACTGTCGGATTCCATGGAGGCTGGGATTGGCAATCTTGTCGATGCCGATCTGGCAAAAGAAAGCGCCAAGCTGCAGTCGCTGCAAACCAAGCAGCAGCTCGGTATTCAGGCGCTGAGCATAGCCAATCAGGCACCGCAAATGGTGCTTAGTCTTTTTGGAAGATGATCAACAAAGGCGGGGGCAGCGGCTCCCGCCATTTTTTTTGCAGGCAATATTTGCCTGCGCCTGCGGCATAATTTGCCGAGTTGGGGTGTGTGGGGTAAAATTTGCCGAGGGGTGCGCGGTTGTTTCTGTGGTTAAATTAAATAAAATCAGATATTTGTATTTTTTTATTTTGTTTCTTCTCCGTGGCGCAGGGTTTGCATGGAGTGTGGCAGGCAAAATGCCTACCGGCTGACAAAATGTCGTCGGTTCATCCAGAATAAGGAATGAACTCATGGCGCTCAATAGCGTTAATACGAACTTCGGCGCGTCCGTAGCTCTGCAAAATCTCAACAAAACCAATGCTCAGCTGGCAACCACTCAGAACCGCATCAATACGGGTCTGAAAGTGTCGTCGGCTAAGGACAATGGCGCTATCTATGCCATTGCCCAGTCTCAGCGCGCAGACATCACAGCGCTTAACGCTGTGTCGCAATCGCTGAGCCGTGGCCAGTCCGTTGTGGACGTGGCTCTGGCGGCCGGTGAATCCATTTCGGATTTGCTTGGGCAGCTTAAAGAAATTACCGTTTCCCTGGCTGATACCGGCGTCAAGGACGAGGCCCGTACCGCTCTTACGGAAGGGTATGATTCCATCATCAAGCAGATCGATGCTGCAGCCAAGGGTGCTACCTTCAATGGTATCAACCTGATCGGTGGCGAGTCGGCGGCACTTGTTTCCATTTCGGGCCTGAAAGACAGTTCAATCACCATCGCTGCGGTTGACCTGACCTCTACGGCTTCGGCAATGGCTGGTATTGCTTCTGCCCCCGGCGTTTCGTCGGCTTCGGCAATGCTTTCCACGATTGACGATGCAATCAATCATGTCTCATCGGCCCTGTCTTCTCTGGGGACTGGCTCTAAGCAGCTTGAGAATCAGGCCAGCTTTATTGCCAAGCTTCAGGATTCGATGGAAGCCGGTGTTGGTAACCTGGTTGATGCCGACCTTGCAAAGGAAAGCTCACGCCTGCAGGCGCTGCAAACCAAGCAGCAACTGGGTATCCAGGCGCTTTCGATCGCGAACCAGTCGACTTCGACGGTTCTGAGCCTGTTCCGCTAAGCGTAAAAATCAGCGGCGCCGGTTCCCTGAAAAGGAAGCTGGCGCTGTCTGCTTTAGGCCCATTTGTATAACAGAGGGCGTTTGATTGCAGCCTAGGCTTCAACGGACGTAATTATGGAGATGATTAACAACATAGTCAGTGTGCCTGCAGTATCGCCTGAGGTGTCTCAGGTACGGGCGTCACCAGAACTGGTGAAGCAGGTAAATGGTGTCGCGGCCGTAGAGGCGGCAAAAAAATCAGATAAGCGCAGTGATTTTTCTGAAAAATCGGAGTCGCATCCGCAGCCGAACTATATGCTGAAGTTAACAGTGGATAAGGATCCCGATACGGGGGAGTTTATCTATAAGGCGATAGATCGTCATACCGGTGAGGTGGTGCGTCAGCTTCCGCAGAAAGAACTGGTCAGTATGCGTCATTCAGCGGCCTATCAGCCAGGATCGGTAATTACGACCGATATTTGACCGCTGGCTTGCGGTTAAGGTTTGTTATCCACCGTACGCTTAACGGCGTGCGGATATTGCTGTTTGCAGGCGTTAACCTTTTGGTTACCATAATTCTTAAGACTGTGAGTCGCGTTTATAGTTATGGCCGTTAAACGAATCGGCCTCCGGAACGCAGAATTATGGAGGGCTTGCACATGACGGCCAGTGTACACACAAACAAGTCTGCAATGATTGCATTGCAAAATCTCAACACGACCACTTCGCGTCTTGAGAACACGCAGAATAAGATCAGTACTGGCCTTAATGTCAGCGGTGCGAAAGATAACGCCTCCGTTTATTCCATTGCGCAAGGACAGCGCGCAGACCTCAGTTCACTTTCGGCTGTGACAACCAGCCTGAACCGCGCCACGTCTATTGCGGATGTCGCCATGGCGGCAGGGGAAAGCATTTCCGACCTGCTGAATGAGATGCGTGAAAATGTTGTGGCGGCGATGGATCCGTCCATCGATGAGCAGTCACGCATCGCCTACAATGATCAGTTTCATGCCCTGCTACGCCAGATTTCGCAGATGAGCCAAAGCGCCAAGTTCGATGGCGCCAATATTCTCGATAGCAGCCTCTCTGCGGGCATAAACTTTATTGCCGATGCCGATGCCGGTCAGACGATTAATCTGGGTTCACAGAACTTCAAGGTTTATGCCAATTCTGCGGCGGCGACCGCGGCCTCAAGCTCGACGCCGCATATCTCGCTATACAGTGATGATGCCCTCTATATTGCTGGCAGCAAGAGCGCATCGGTTTCGGCCGCGACGGCAATCCTTAGCCGTCTGGATGCAACCATCAAAAGTGTTAACTCGGCTTTAGGGGCGCTTGGGGCGCAGGCCAAGCAGATTGAAGGCCATCTGAATTTTGTATCGAAGCTGACGGATTCGCTGACATCGGGGGTCGGTAATCTCGTGGATGCGGATTTGGCTAAGGAAAGTGCGCGATTACAGGCGCTACAGGTGCAGCAGCAATTGGGCACACAAGCCCTGTCTATCGCCAATCAGGCACCACAGGTCATACTGAGCCTATTCAGGGGCGGCTAATGAGAGCCAGCGCTTAGGGCTTGTTTTCCAAGGCGCTGGTGTAACTTTTCTGTAGTTTATTAACAGATTTTAAGGAATGTAACGGGATACTCAGGCTGAACCATTTTGCACTAAGGTCTGTGTATTGTGATTACTTTTGATACCAGTTTTTTGACAAGTTATTATGCTGCCAAAAACGGTACTGGCTCGGCGATGAATATCCCTGTCAAAAGTACATCACCTACTGGTACCAGCAAGGCACCTACTGCGCCGTGGGATGTTAAATCGAAAGCGGATGGATCGGCTGATCTGGCCAGAAAGGCCCTTTTAGGGGCCAAATTTATCAGGGAATCCAATATTTCCCTCGATCTTCCCGGCGCGTCTCAGGACTATAAAAAGCTATTCACCCTATATCAGGCGCTAAATACCCTTCAGGGTATTGTTGAGCGGGCGCAGGAAAAAAATGTTTCGGCAACCTCCATGCGGACCCTGGAGCGCGTCTTTGCCAAGGGTATGAATGAGATACAGGAATATCTGGATAAAACCAGTTTAGACCATGTAGGGCTCATCCAGGGACAACTGACCGAACGTCTCAAAAGCACGACCGGCGTGCCGCGTGCTAATCCGACCTATGTGGGTAAGCCGGTGCATCAGGGTGCGGTAACCGATTCGGTTAAGGCATTTGAAGGCGATGTTAAATTCACCGTCCGAATTGATCCACCTGTAGCAGGTATATATGAGCCAAAGATTATCGAAGTTAATCTGGCGGACATGGAAGCCGGTGTTAACCGCAGTATGGGTAATGTCACAGCATTCATCAATGAAAAGCTGAAAGAACAGGGCGTATCGACACGCTTCGCTGTTGAACGCACACCGGCGGTGCCCCGGACCGCCACCGTTAATGGTAAGGAAGTGGTTATTGATAAGGGCAAGGATAGTTTTGCCCTTAAGGTAAATGGGTCGACGACTGAAATCCTCAGCTTTTCAGCGGAAAAAATGTCTGATTCCGTCTATGTCGTGCAAACGAGCGGTGACACGGATAATGACAATAAAAACAAGCCTGAGACCCTTAACGACCTGAGCCGGCAGATACTGAAGTTTCAGGCTGATATTTCCGATACACAGGCCTCGGTCACGCGATCCGGAGTAGGCGATACCTATTGGGTAGAGGGCCGGTCTGCGCAATCCACACTTGAGGACTCCATAAAGGCGGTGCATCAGACCGTTTCAGGGCCGGACGGTTCGGTCTATGTGCTGGCTAATGTTGATGGTGAGATTGACGGGCAGGGCATTAAGGGCGCGCAGGACGTCGCGCTTATCAAATACGATTCTGCAGGCAATGTCGTCTATACGCGCACGCTTGGAGCGGTCGATACGGCTTCGGGCTACGCTATGGCCATTAGTGATGATGGCCGCGTCGCTATTACTGGCTCGGTCAAAGGGCAGTTAACAACGGAAACGAAATATTCTTTTACTACGGATAGCGGGGCGGTCTACAGTCAGAATAGTTATAACTATTCAAAAGGATATGACAAATCCGTAACGGATAGCTTTGTGACGGTCTTTGACGCCAGTGGTGTCGAAGAGTGGACGCAACGGCGAGGGTCAATCGGACAGGATGAAGGGCTTTCGGTTACCTTTGGTGAGGACGGTTCTGTCTATGTTGGCGGGCGCGCACAAGGTGTGATGACCGGCGCATCCGAGGGTAGTCAGGGCGGTTGGGATGCCTATGTCATGTCCTATGGGGCTGATGGCAGCTATCAGGCCACTACACAGTTTGGTACGACCGGTGCGGATGCTGTCAGCGCCATGACGGTTGAGGGCAGCAATCTTTATGTGGCCTCTAATGAAAACGGTCAGGCGGTTCTGCATCGTTATGACCTGAGTTCAGGCCAGCCGGTTCTGGCTGACAGCCGTAATCTCGGGCATCTTGGTGGGGGCAGCATCAGTTCGATCTCTGTCCATGACAATAAGGTTTATCTGGGCGGAAGTGCGGATATTACGTCTACGGGCGGTCAGCCCGCACTGATGAGTGGCGCGACCGTATCTAGTGCGCATAACGGTGGCTTTGATGCTTTTGCCTTGTCCGTTAGTACTGATTTTGCCCAGACGACCAACGATACGGTGGCTTATTACGGCTCGGATAAGTCCGAGCGCGATGCGAAGGTCACTTTCTCGGAAGGTCAGGCCTGGATTGCTTTCCAGACGACGGGCGAGGTTGCGGGAACGAAAAAGCT
>JBCEBX010000114.1:0-5511 GCA_039206455.1 Asticcacaulis sp. | reverse complement strand
GTTCTGGCGCGTCTGGATGTCGCCACCGGTCAGGTTGGCTGGCAAACCCGTTATACGGGTAAGGACGGCGAAGTTAATCCCAATGCCATAGCGGTTTCCAAAAACTCGACTAGTATTCTGGATCAGCTGGGTCTGCCCGGGGGCACCTTGCTATATAAGGATTCAACTACGGTCGCTTCCGGTACTTCGGCCCGTGCCGGTGATGAATTTTTCATCCGTGATCCTAAAACCGGTGTCAAAAAGAAAATCACCATCGATGGAAAGGACACGCTGGACAGTTTGGCGACCAAAATTACGCGCGCTACCGGCCACAAGATGTCCGTCAAGGTTACACGGTCGGGCGGTGAATCGGTTCTGACCATTACCCCAAAATACAAGAACGCTGAAATCGAGATTGTGCGCGGTGCAGATGGTCGCGATGCGCTGGACAGTCTGGGTTTAAGCGAGGGGCTGGTGACGAATAAAGCCTCTCCGGCGACCAAACTCGGTAAGAACGATACGAAGCTGTTTGGCCTATCGCTCGATTCAGGGCTGAATATTGGAAATATCGATACCTTGTCTGATACCAAGGAGCTGATTGCGGCGGCCATGCGCAATGTCCGGAGTGCCTACCGCTATGTACGCTATGGTGATCAGTCAGAGGAAGGCACAAATACCCCCGGTAAAACCGGCGGTCAGGTTCCGGCCTATCTGACGAACCAGCTTTCCAATTATCAGGCGGCGCTGTCGCGCTTGACAGGCGGCGGATAAACAGGCCTTTAAAGGGAAACTGGTTTTCCAAATTCAAAGGCGCATTCTATGGCAGTACAGGACAGAAAGCGGTTGATATGGCTGGCAATTGGCGGCGCTGTCGCTTTGGTGCTGGCTATTGTTCTCGCGCTCTCCCTCTCCTCAAAACATAAGGACGGCCCCCGTATGAACGAGGGGACATCGCCCGGACTGGTGTTAAATATAGATGAGGCACCAACGCTTGATGCCCAGAAAGAATTGCGTTGCTTTGTGAATGGCGAATTCGTCGGCATGCTATCGATTCCGGAATGTGCCAAACGTAACGGCGTAGCCGCTCAGGCGCTCGATGTCGGTATTGACGAAAGCGGTGAAATGATTGCCGCGCCAACGGCATCACTTGCCCCGCCGCCAGTGCTGCCATCGCTTGTTGCGACCGGCGACGGTGCTGCACCGGTATCAAATGAGCCTTCGGAGATCGTGCCGGAAGCCCCGAGAACCGCATCAGGGCCTGTGGCGGCTTGCCTGCGTTATTCGGGTGGTCAGTGGAACCGTTTGTCCGATTCGCTCACCCTGGGTGCGTGTGTGACGCTGCTCTATGACGGGCGTTGTGAGCGTCCGGGGTCTGCGTCTTACGGACGGTGGGGCGCACAAAGTCTGCGTCTGGTGCCGAAGCGCGTAGAAATTTCCGAAGACAACCGCAATTTCCGCACATTGGTCGAGCAGGGTGCCGGATGTTCGGTAAAGTAGGAGCATATCCGATGCGTGTCGTAAGCAGACTGATTGTCGGGGGGCTGGCGGTTGCCTCTGTAGCGGGGCTTGCGGCCTGCGACAATAACCGGCTGATTGCCCCAAAGGATCGGGGTGTGTGCTATCATGTGGGCTTCCCCAAGGATCAGGCTCCCAAGTTCAATGTCGTTGAAAAAGACATTGAAAGTATTGAATATTGCGCGGCGCATCTCGACAAGCTGCGGATTGATTTCCTGCGTATGGGATCACCCCGCACCAATCTGGTGGGCACCTATCAGGGCACCTTCCTGTTTGTCGATTCGCGCGGTGTCCGCACCGGTCAGACCTATGAGGGGCCGCGGTTTGTGCTTCTGGTTAAGGCACCGGATGGACGGTTGGTGATGCCGGGCACCATTGTTCAGGAAAAGCCTGATTTTTCAGATGTCACAGCTGTGCCGGACAATCTTCCGGCGCAAAAGCGCTAAGCGTCGATTAGGTGTGAATAAAAAGTTAACGTCATTTGCGGGGGCTGGCGTTTCGTTTTAGTGTCCGCGCTTCACCCTGGGCTTATCTCCGCCTGAGGCATATCTATTCCAGAAAGAAGGACAACCGGCATGGCGGGTTCAGTCAACAAGGTCATTATCGTTGGTAATCTGGGCCGTGACCCTGAAATCCGCACACTGAATTCCGGTGATCGCGTGGCCAATCTGACGGTGGCGACCTCTGAGCAGTGGCGCGACAAGATGTCGGGCGAGCGCAAGGAAAAAACAGAATGGCACCGCGTGGTTATCTTTAATGATAATCTGGCGAAGATTGCCGAGCAGTACCTGCGCAAGGGTTCTACGGTCTATCTCGAAGGGTCTTTGCAGACCCGTAAATGGACAGATCAGCAAGGCGTTGAAAAATATACGACTGAAATCGTCCTGCAACGTTTCAACGGTAATCTGACGCTTCTGGGCGGTCGTGGTGATGGCGGTGGCGCGTCCTCCGGCGGCTATGATCAGGGCGGCGGTTACGGCGACGATTCGGGCTATGGCGCGCCGTCATCCGCAGGGCCGAAGGCACAAGGTTCCGGCCCGTCGCAGAATTTCGATCTGGATGATGAAATCCCGTTCTAGAGTTCAGGAAAATTTGGGATTCACGCCTAAGGGTGATAGGGTGGCTTCTGCATAAGGAGCCACCTTGTGATTCCTTTTATCCGCATGAAAATAAACAGAAATTGACCTGATGACCGATTCTGATACTTCCGGCGTTTTACCTTCTGGCATAGCTCATATTTCCATTGAGGATGAGCTTAAGCGTTCCTATCTCGATTACGCTATGAGCGTGATCGTATCGCGGGCCTTGCCGGATGCGCGCGATGGCCTGAAGCCCGTGCATCGGCGTATTCTGTATATGATGTCGGTATCGGGCTATACGCCTGAAAAATCGTTTGTGAAGTGCGCCCGTCCGGTCGGTGACGTCATGGGTCGCCTGCACCCGCACGGCGATTCGGCCATCTATATGGCGCTGGTGCGTATGGCCCAGTCGTTCTCGATGGGGCTGCCGCTGATCGAGGGGCAGGGGAACTTCGGTTCGGTTGATGGCGATATGCCAGCGGCCATGCGTTATACAGAATGTCGTCTGGCCAAGGCTGCCATGCCGCTTCTGGCGGATATTGAAAAAGACACGGTCGATTTCCAGCCGAACTACGATGGCAAGGAAGAAGAGCCGACGGTTCTGCCGTCGCGCATCCCGAACCTGCTGGTCAATGGCGCGGGCGGTATTGCGGTCGGTATGGCGACCAATATCCCGCCGCATAATCTGGGTGAAATCATTGATGCCTGTGTGGCGCTTATGGATAACCCCCAGATTCCGCTTGAGGAACTGCTTGAGTTCGTGCCGGGGCCTGACTTCCCGACCGGTGCTGAAATTATCGGCCGTTCCGGTGCACGTCAGGCGCTGCTGACGGGGCGCGGCTCGGTTATCATGCGCGGCAAGGCCTCAGTCGAAACCATCCGCAAGGATCGTGAAGCCATCATCATTACCGAAATTCCCTATCAGGTGAACAAGGCAACGATGATCGAGCATATTGCCGAACTGGTGCGCGATAAGCGTATCGAAGGCATTTCCGACATTCGTGACGAATCTGACCGTCAGGGCATGCGCGTGGTCGT
Organism: Asticcacaulis sp.; assembly: GCA_039206455.1. Classification (GTDB taxonomy): domain Bacteria; phylum Pseudomonadota; class Alphaproteobacteria; order Caulobacterales; family Caulobacteraceae; genus Asticcacaulis. The sequence continues at coordinate 1,900 of JBCEBX010000114.1, read as the reverse complement.
TGAGCTTAAGCGCGATGCTTCGGGCGATGTCATCCTCAATCAGCTTTATCGTTACACCCAGCTTCAGACCAGTTTCGGCGTGAATATGCTGGCGCTTGATCATGGCCGCCCACAGCAGATGGGCCTGCGCAAGCTTCTGGAACTGTTCCTCGAATTCCGTGAGGACGTGGTTTACCGTCGCACGAAGTTTGAACTCAATAAGGCCCGTGACCGTGGCCACGTCTTGGTCGGTCTGGCGATTGCCGTCGCCAATATCGACGAAGTCATCCACATCATCCGCTCGTCCGCTGATCCGACCGAAGCGCGCGAACGTCTAACGACGCGCAACTGGCCCGCCGGTGACATGTCGCCGTTGATCGACCTGATTGCTGATCCGCGCTCTATCGTCCTTGAGGGCGGTGAGGTGCGTCTGACCGAAGAGCAGGCACGTGCCATTCTGGCGCTTACCCTGTCGCGTCTGACCGGGCTTGGGCGAGATGAAATCTTTGGAGAAGCCCGTACACTGGCTGATGCCATTGCCGGATATCTGGCCATTCTGTCGTCGCGTGAGCGTATTCTTGGGATCGTGCGCGATGAACTGCTTGAGGTGCGTGAACTGTTTGCTGTGCCGCGCCGCACGACCATTGTTGACGGTGAAGCCGAGCTTGAGGACGAAGACCTGATCCCGCGTGAGGACATGGTCGTTACGGTTACCCACACCGGCTATGTCAAGCGCACGGCCTTAAGCGCCTATCGTACCCAGCATCGTGGCGGTAAAGGCCGTTCGGGCATGGCGATGAAGGACGAAGATGCCATCACCGGCATCTATGCGGCGTCTACGCACCAGCCGATGCTGTTTTTCTCATCGGCGGGTAAGGCCTATAAGCTTAAGGTCTGGCGTTTGCCGCTCGGCACACCGCAATCCAAGGGCAAGGCCTTTGTCAATCTGCTGCCGCTTGAGTCGAAAGAGACCATTACCAATATCCTGACCTTGCCCGAAGACGAGGCGGCATGGGATAATCTGGATATTATCTTCGCCACGCGTTCCGGCGATGTGCGGCGTAACAAGCTGAGCGACTTCGTCAATGTCAACCGGGCGGGCAAGATTGCCATGAAGCTTGAGGACGATGACGCAATTGTCGGTGTCGCCCTGTGCCGTGACGATCAGGACGTGCTTTTGTCCACCGCTTCGGGCCGCTCGATCCGCTTTGCCGTTGATGAGGTGCGGGTGTTTGCGGGCCGGAGTTCGACCGGCGTGCGCGGGGTGCGTCTGGCGGAAGGCGATACGGTCATTTCGATGGCTATTCTGCGTCGGGTCAATGCAACGCCTGCGGAACGGGCGGCCTATCTGAAACATGCCGCGGCTATGCGTGCGGCGATAAGTGGCGAGGGCGAAGACGTTGCAGTAACCGTTGAGGATGAGGGCGATGAAGCAACTGAGGATGCCGTTCTGCCGCCTGAGCGTATAGCTGAACTGGGCGCCGCTGAAGAATTTATCCTGACCATTGCCGATACCGGTTTTGGCAAGCGGACCTCCAGCTATGATTACCGCCGCACCGGTCGGGGCGGGCAGGGGATTGTCGCTATCGACCTTAGTAAGCGTGGTGGCAAGCTTGTGGCCTCGTTCCCGATTGACGATAGCGATCAGCTCTTGTTGGTGACCGATGGCGGACAGCTTATCCGCACGCCGGTTGGGCAGGTGCGCATCGCCGGACGCAATACGCAAGGTGTCACCATCTTCCGCACCTCTGGCGATAAGGTGGTGTCGGTTGAGCGTCTGGCCGAAAGCGCTGAGGATGCGGCCGGGGATGAGACAGGCGAAGATAGCGATGGCAACAATACACCCGATGTGGATAACGCGCCCGAAGCCTGATAAGGCTTTGGGGTATGATGCAAAACCATTTATGCCATAATAGCTGTC
>JBCEBX010000113.1:0-5045 GCA_039206455.1 Asticcacaulis sp. | reverse complement strand
CGTTTATGGTGGCCCGTCGCCCCACACCATGATCCGTACCGCGCCTCTGTTTGAGACCATCGAAGACCTTGAGGCCGCGCCGGAAATTATGAAGCGCTGGCTCGGGCTTCCGGCCATGCGTTCGCTGCTTGGCCGTCCGGCCATTCAGGAGGTCATGCTCGGCTATTCCGATTCCAACAAGGATGGCGGCTATACGGCGTCGCGCTGGTCGCTGCACAAGGCGTCTTCAGCCATTAAGGCCGTCTGTACCGAACGCGGTGTCAAGCTGCGCCTGTTCCACGGTCGTGGCGGTTCGGTCGGTCGCGGCGGGGGCCCGGCCTTTGCCGCTATCCGTGCACAGCCCGAAGGCACGGTTGACGGGCAAATCCGCGTCACCGAACAGGGCGAAATGATCGCCCGCAAATTCGGCAATGCCATTACCGCCCAAAAAACTCTTGATGCCTTTTCGGCCGCCGTCTTCCTCGCCTCCCTGCCATCGCGCGAAGACGTTAAGGGGCATAGCCACGAAAAACTGGCTCAGGCGAAATATGCCGATCTGATGGAAGCCTTAAGCGAAGCCTCCTTTAAGGCCTATCGCGGGCTGGTCTATGACGACCCGCACTTCCTGGCCTTCTTCCGCTCGATCACCCCCATCTCTGAGATCAGCGACCTGAAGATTGGTTCGCGTCCGGCCTCACGCACCAAATCCGGTAAGATCGAGGATCTGCGCGCCATTCCGTGGGTCTTCTCATGGTCGCAGTCGCGTTTCGTCCTGCCCGGCTGGTACGGCTTTGCATCGGCGGTGAAAGCGGTCGGCACAGACGAAGACACCCTGATCCGTATGGCCAACGAATGGGAGTTCTTCGACGTTTTCCTCGCCAATATGGAAATGGCTCTGGCTAAGTCAGACATGAAAATCGCTGAACTCTATGCCGGTCTGGCCAGCGATCCGGTTGAGGCCAAACGCATCTTTGCCCGTATTCGTGACGAATATGACGATACCGTCGCCCTGTGCCTGCGTATCCGCAATTCAAAAACCCTGCTGCCGGATCAGGAGGCTCTGAGAGCCTCCATCGAACGTTCTGCGCCGCTGTTGGATACGCTAAATCACATGCAGGTCGAACTTTTACGTCTGCGCCGCGAAGGCAATACGCATAAGCTGGTCGAACTGGCCATGCAACTGACGGTCAATGGTATAGCCAGCGCCCTGCGCAATACAGGTTAACACCAATAAAAAGCCAATAAAATACCAGTCAGCATTCTTGCAGAGGCCCGTTTTAACGCTTATATCGTTTAAACGGGCCTTAATCATATTTAGTCTATATCGGGCTTGACCCTGCGCCGAAGGACATGTATGACAGCGCTGTCATACGGTATATGTATGACCATCCAAAGCCCTTCACAAAAGAAAAGGGCTTCATACGCCCCGGGAAAAGCAAAAGTGTCCGATCGTTCCGTTACCGAGTCAAAATCAGCCGAATCGAGATCAACCGGCCGTCGCCAGCCTGTCTTTGTGCTCGTAGGCGGCACAGGCGATCTGGCCCTGCGCATGCTATGGCCGTCATTGGCCATGCTTGATCAGGACGGCTTTCTGGCCGAGGACCTCAGGCTTATCTCCATTGCCCGCGAAGCCATAACCCATGACGCCTTCATTGAACGCGTCAGTGCGGCGGTTACCAAGCGTTCCGGCGATGCCCTCGAAGACGGCACCCTCAAGACCTTTACCGACCGCCTGACCCACCTGCCGCTTGATGCCTATGACGCCGAATGGGGCGCAAAGCTCAAGGCTGAGATAGGTGAGCCTGAAAACCTCGACATCGTCTTTTTCCTGTCCACCTCGCCTAGCCTGTTTAAGCCGCTGTGTGAGCGCATTCTTGAGGCCGGTCTGAACGCCGCCCCGAACCGCGTCATCATCGAAAAACCGCTGGGTCGTGATCTGGCCACCTCAAAGGTGATCAATGATTCGGTCGCCGTCGCTTTCGACGAATCGCGTGTGTTCCGCATCGACCATTATCTCGGCAAGGAAACGGTGCAGAACCTGATTGCGCTGCGTTTCGCCAATACGGTGTTTGAGCCGCTGTGGAACTCACAAAGCATCGACCACGTTCAGATTACCGTTTCCGAGACCGTCGGCACCGGTGATCGCCTGGGTTACTACGACGAATATGGCGCGCTGCGCGACATGTTGCAGAACCACCTGCTACAGCTTCTGTGCCTGCTGGCCATGGAGCCGCCTGCCGGTCTGTCGGCCGATTCCCTGCGCGACGAAAAGGTAAAGGTGCTCAAGAGCCTTAAGCCGATCAATGCGTCTAACGTCCTGCAAAATACGGCACGCGGTCAGTATGGCCCAGGCTACGCCGGTGACGAAAAGATTGCCGGTTACGAGGCTGAAAAAGGCTCACCGTCGAACACCGAAACCTTCGTGGCCCTTAAGGCCGAGATCGCCAACTGGCGCTGGAGCGGCACGGCCTTTTATCTGCGCACCGGCAAATGCCTGCCGACCCGCACGACCGAAGTGGTCATTCAGTTCCGGCCCGTGCCGCATGCCCTGTTCGGTACCGAGGCCACACCAAACCGTCTGGTGATCCGTCTGCAACCGGACGAAGATATTTCCCTGACCGTGATGAATAAGGCCCCGGGCCTCAGCGCCGATGGCCAGCAACAGTTGCAACCTCTGGCCCTGTCCCTGTCGCTCATCAACGCCTTTAACGGCAATGGCAATAAGCCACCGCGCCGTCGTATCGCCTATGAGCGCCTGATCCTTGATGCCCTCAATGGCAACAATGCCGCCTTTGTCCGCCGTGATGAGGTTGAGGCCGCCTGGGCCTGGGTCGATGGCATTGCCGAGGGCTGGGAAAAGGCCTATCCGAAGCCGCAAATCTATCCGGCGGGCACCAATGGCCCGACCAGCGCCTATACCCTGCTGGATCGTGACGGGCGGGTGTGGAATGACTGATACCCTTACTCTGGAAGGGGCAGCCGGTCGCTTTGAGGTTCAGGTTTTTGCCACGGCCCACGAAGCCGAAACCGCTGTCCTGAACCTGATTGGCGATGCTGTGGCCACCGCTATCACCGCTGAAGACAAGGCTGTGATCTGTGGCGCGGGCGGTTCGACGCCCAAGCCAGTCTATGAACGTCTGCATACGCTTGATGTGGCATGGGACAAGGTTACCCTCACTCAGGTCGATGAACGCTTTGTGCCGGTCGATGATCCAAATTCCAACACCCGCATGATGCGTGAGGCCACCTCCGGCATGGATGGCCTGACCTTCCTCAGCCTCATTCAGGACGCCGATCAGACCCTAAGCGCTGAAAAAGCCGAAGCGGCCTTACGCGCGCTGAATGGCGGTGAGGCACCGGTGTTTGACGTAACCTTGTTGGGTATGGGGGGCGACAAGCACTATGCGTCGATCTTCCCGCAGCATCCGCTCAATGCCAGCATCTATGACACCGCAACACTGGTTGTGCCGGTCACTGCCACCGACGGATCGCTTGAGCCCAAACTCCCTCGCCTCACATTAAGCGTGAACGCCCTTAACCGGTCGCGCCGCATTGTGCTATATATCACGGGCACGGCGAAACTTGAGGCCCTCCAAGAGGCTATCGCCAAACCCGATAAGGACACCGCGCCCATCGGGGCCTTCCTGAAACAGCTTACGCAGCCCGTCGATATTATCTGGGTCGCATAGGCTGATTTAAGACACCGAGGGGGAAGGATATAAAAATATGACCGAGTTGAATCCTGTTGTTAAAGCCGTCACCGAGCGCCTGATTGCCCGCAGCCGTGACAGCCGTGCCGAATATCTGGCGCGTATCGCGCGTTATAAAACCCATGAGCCGCGCCGCAAGAAATTAAGCTGCGCCAACTATGCCCACGTGGTTGCCGCCAGCGACACAGACGACAAACTGGCTGCCGCCCTCGATAATGTCCCCAATATCGGCATTGTCACCGCCTATAATGACATGCTGTCGGCGCATCAGCCCTATTACCGCTACCCTGAAAAAATCCTCGACTATGCCCGTAAGGTCGGTGCCACGTCTCAGGTCGCCGGTGGCGTGCCCGCCATGTGCGACGGCGTGACCCAAGGCCGTCCGGGCATGGAACTCAGCCTGTTCTCACGTGACGTCATCGCCATGTCGACGGCCATTGCCCTGACCCATGATGCCTTTGATGCCGCCCTGTGTCTGGGGATCTGTGACAAGATCGTTCCCGGTCTGGTTATGGGGGCCTTGGCCTTTGGTCACCTGCCAGTGATCTTTGTGCCGTCCGGCCCTATGCCGTCCGGCCTGCCCAATCCTGAAAAGGCAAAAGTCCGCACCCAGTATGCCAAGGGCGAGGTCGGTCGCGATGCGCTTCTGGCCGCGGAAATGGCCTCCTACCATTCCGCAGGCACCTGCACCTTCTACGGTACGGCCAATTCCAACCAGATGCTGATGGAAGTCATGGGCCTGCACGTACCTGGTGCCGCCTTTGTGCCACCACATGGCGATCTGCGTGACGCCCTGACCCGCGCCGCCGTGCAACAGGCGGTAAAGACCGCTGCCAATCGCGATGCGCCGATCTATATGGCCGATGTGATTGACGAACGCGCCATCATCAATGGCGTTGTCGGTCTGCTGGCCACGGGGGGATCAACGAATCACGCCCTGCACCTTCCGGCCATGGCACGCGCCGCAAGCATCCAGCTTCTGCCCGAAGACCTGAACGACCTGAGCCACGCCGTGCCGCTTCTGGCGCGCGTCTATCCGAACGGGGCCGCCGACGTAAATCATTTCCATGCCGCGGGTGGCATCGGCTTTGTGATTCGCGAATTGCTGGGTGCGGGCTTGCTGCACGAAGATGTCACCACCGTCTGGGGCAAAGGGCTGGACGCCTACACCAAAGAGCCCCGCTATATCGACGAAGAGTTGAGCTTTACGCCCGCGCCCGCCGAAAGCGGCAACCCCAGGGTTCTGGCCAAGGCGGCAGAACCTTTCGCCAAAACCGGTGGGCTCAAACTGCTCTCGGGCAATCTGGGCAAGTCGGTCATCAAGATTTCCGCCGTAAAGCCGGAAAACCGGTTCGT
>JBCEBX010000112.1:0-5084 GCA_039206455.1 Asticcacaulis sp. | reverse complement strand
ACGCAAGGCGGGGCCAAATGTACGTTTTCTGGGAGCGGTCGATAATGAAACCATGTCTCATTATTTCCGCACCTGCCGCGCTTTGATTTTCCCGGGCGTAGAGGATTTCGGCATAGTCCCGCTTGAGGTTATGGCCAGCGGACGGCCGGTCATTGCCTTTGCGCGAGGCGGCGCGACCGAAACCGTGATCGACGGCGAAACGGGCCTGTTCTTCCATGAACAGACGCCCGAATCCCTGACCGAAGCCATGTTGCGCTACGAAGCCGATGAAGCCCGCTTCATTCCCGAAAACCTTCAGGCGCATGCCGCCCGATACCGCACACCGGTTTTCCGGGAAAACCTTCGCCAGTTTATTGCCGATGCCCTTGATGCCAGAGGACAAAGCCGTTGAATTACATTCCCATAGCCCTGTTCTGGCTACTGGCGGCGATGGCCTTTTTTTCGCCCCGCCCCAAAGGGCTTCTGTACCTGTTTTTTGCCACCATGCCTTTCGGCTCTTTCGCGGTCGTGCCCCCTGCGCTGACAGCGGGCCTGACCTTTACCGCGACGCCGATGGTGGCCCTTCTGATTATCGCGCGGGTATTTATGGATGCGCGCGGCCTTGAATACCTGTTACGCATGGCGCTGGCCCCAAGGGGACTTCTGCTCCTGTTTCTGTTCTGGGCTATTTCAGCCGTTATAACCCTGTTTATGCCGCGTGTTTTTGCGGGTGAGATCGAAATCATTCCCATGCGTCTGGCTGTATTCATGCGTTCGGAGATGCTCCAGCCCACAAAGCAGAATATTTCTCAACTGGCATATCTGACTATCTCCGTTCTCTCCGTTCCGGCGATTGCCCGTCTGATGTCCTCACCCCAGATGCGTCAACATGCCCTGTATGCCCTATGCCTTGGCGGAGCCATCACAATCGCCACAGGCCTCATTGACTTCGCCTCACAATATATTCCCATTCAGCCTCTGCTGGCCCCTTTCAGGACCGCGACCTATGCCCTGCTGACCGAGGTGTCGATCTATGCCGGCAATAAACGGGTTGTTGGTCTGATGCCCGAAGCCTCCACTTACGGGGCGCTCTGCATCAGCTTTCTGACCGCCATCTACTTTTTCCGACGCAGTCTGCTGAACGAAAACCTGCGTCGTAAGTTTGTACCGGTGCTGCTCGCAGGTCTGGCCTTGTTTACCTGGCTGTCCACATCTTCGGCCGCCTACGTCGCCCTGATCATTCTGGCGAGCGTTATGGGCCTTGAATGGCTGTGGCGCGCGTCACTGTCCCGCCGCAATAGCCTCAAGCGCGATCTGGGTCTTGAATTTCTGGTGGCCTTTGGTGGCTTTGTCGGGGTTTGCGCCGTTCTGCTGTTCAATCCGGCACTCATTGACCCGATTATCGGCCTGTTCAACCACATGGTTCTCGAGAAAACCACCACCAGTTCCTTTGAAGAGCGCAGCTTCTGGACGGCGACCTCCTGGCAAGCGCTTCTCGACACAAATGGCCTCGGTGTGGGCCTCGGCGGAACCCGCGCCTCCAACAGTCTGGTGGCCATTCTCAGTAATACCGGTTTTGCCGGTGGGTTATGTTATTACGCTTTTGTACTGCAAACCTTACTCCGTCGTGCCCGTCCCGACGACACCACTGGCCTTGCCATGCTCAATGCCGTCCGCTGGTCAATTATTCCGGTCTTTACCTCGGCGCTGCTGGTCGGAACCACCGCGGATTTTGGGTACTTCAATGCCTGGCTTTATGCCATGGCGCTTGCCGTAGCCATAAGCCCCTTTAGTCATACAGATCCTTCCGCCCGAACCTGCACCCGTCACGGGCCCCGTCACGTACTATGAGTTCAACAGCGCCTGACCCCCATCGCGCCGTTAAGACGGCAAAGGCCGGTTTATGGACCGTGGGCGCTCGTCTGGGATCTAAGGTGCTGGATTTTCTAGCCCTGTTGCTGTTAGCGCGTTTTCTCGGCCCAGCCGATTTTGGTCTGGTCGCCATGGCGATGACGGCCGTTTTCATAGTTGAAGCTATTCTGGAACTGCCTCTGGGTGCGGCCTTGATCAGAATAGAAACGCTTACACCGCGTATGTTCGATACCGCCTTTACGCTAGGGGCCTTACGGGGCGTGATCATCGCCTCTGCACTTGGTCTGGCGGCACTGCCTCTGGCGCAGTTTTATAATGAAACCAAACTGGTGCCACTAATCTGTGCGCTCGCACTTGCGCCCATTCTGCGCGGCCTGATGAGCCCGCGTATGGTCATTTTTGCCAAAAAGATGGACTTTCGTCGCGATGTAATCCTCGAAATCTCTGGCAAGGTTTTATCTCTCTCAGCCGCCGTCGCTCTGGCCTTAGCAACCGGCAGTTACTGGGCTATTGTCATCGGCACAGTTGGCGGGCCGCTCGTAATGACGCTGCTGTCCTACATCTTAGCCCCCCTGCGCCCCCGTTTGACTTTGAAAGACTGGCCCGTGTTTGCCGACATGATTGGGTGGAACATGCTGTCACAGATATTTTCAGCCATTAACTGGCAAATAGACCGCATCCTGTTGCCCCGCTTTATCGACGTCAGCACCTTTGGCCGTTATGCCACGGCCAATGACCTTTCAGCCATTCCCTATCAGGCCATAGCCGCCCCGGTTCTGCGGCCGCTTCTGGTCGCCTATACCGACGCACGTCAGGATGGCAGCCTCACAGACACCTATCTGAAATCAAGCCACGCCATTGTCTGGGTTATGGCCCCGATCTTTGCGTTTATGGGCGTGATGGCGCTCCCCCTGATCCAGCTCTTCCTGGGCACACAGTGGCTTGAAGCCGCCCCCATGCTCAGTGGCCTGTCCTGGATAAGCCTGATTGCTTTGCCCGTCATCCCGCTGGCCCCTCTGGCCATGAGCCTCAACCGCACACGGCTGGTGACCTTAAGAACCTTCATAGAGTTTATTGTAAAACTGCCGTTTACCCTCGTTGGCATATTCCTGTTTGGCATAGCCGGAGCGATTGCCGCCCGCGCACTTGCCTCGCTCGCGGTTTTGGCCTCGAGCCTTGCGGCCGTAAAGACAATGACAGCCATATCCATTCGTCATCAACTCATAGCGGTTATGCGGCCTCTCGCCGGGCTGTGCCCTGCCATCCTGTTTCTTTTTGCTGTCCTGCCATGGGTGCAAAATGCGCCGACCCCTCTCTTGCAACTCGCTCTGCTTGCCTTCACAGGTGTCTTATATCTGCTGATAACCGCTTCCTTTTCATACATCCTGTGGCTAGTATGCGGCAAACCTGTGGGGGCAGAAGGGTTCATCGCAAAAACACTGCGCCAGAGACTACCCTCACCCTTCAACGCCCTTTTTTAAGCGACCTTCCTCATGGCCGTCTCCTCACTCACTATCGCCATTGGTATAGCCAGCGCCGGACGCCGCGACGTACTCGCGGATACGATAGGCTTTCTGGATCACCAGACCCGGCGCGCAGATGCGCTGATTATCTGTCCGGCCAAACCCGAAGATCTGGATGAGGGGCGTCTGGAGGCATATAACGCCCCCGTCCATGTCGTATATGGCCCGCTGGGTCTGCCCGCACAGCGCAATACCATTCTGGCCAACACAGACGCAGACCTTATCATTTTTTTCGATGACGATTTCCTGCCCGCACCGGATTTTATTGAAGAAACGGAGCGGCTGTTTCTCACCCATCCTGACGTGGTCATCGCTACGGGTGAAGTGGCTGCCGACGGCATTAACGGCCCCGGCCTGTCACATATCGAAGGTACGGATATTATCCGCAACCTGCCTCCTAAGCCGGCGGATCAGATAGCCGTCACCTATGGGGGTTATGGCTGCAACACGGTGGTCAGGCTGGCCCCCGTACGCGCCCATAATCTCCGCTTTGATGAAAACCTGCCGCTTTATGCCTGGCTTGAAGATATCGACTTCTCCCGTCAGCTGGCTCCCTATGGCCGCATTGTCCGCAGTTCCCGTCTGCGTGGCGTTCACCTTGGCACCAAACGCTCAGGTCGCAGTCCCGGTGACCGACTAGGCTACTCCCAGATTGCCAATCCAGCCTATCTGGTGCGCAAAGGCACCATGTCATGGCCATATGGCTATCGCCATATTGCTAAAAATATCACGGCCAATCTGGTGAAATCACTGAAACCCGAACCATGGGTTGACCGCAAAGGTCGCCTGTGCGGTAATCTCAAAGGCCTGAATGACTGGATCAGAGGACGTCTCAAACCGTCCAATATTCTGGACATGTAAGGCCTGAGGTCTTCGGGGGGCGTATATTGGCGAACGGCGCATTTCTGCCGGAAACGCCAGACCTTGCTGGCCGGGGTGGTAACGATCTTGCAACGCACTCAATAATTCCCTTACGGCAGGCTTTGGCGTGCCGGAATTGCACATGTGCCGGGCATTCGGACTCATCGTCCACGTACCGGCACGACTTCAGGGAGTCATTGTAAGATATTTTCTAAGGGGGCTTTATGTCTGATTACGCAGAAAAGGTGACAACCGCCACAACAGGTGCCAGCACCTCCGTGGCAGCAGCCTCCCCGTCGGTTTTGTCCGTAAAACCTGACTCAACCCCTCTGGTCGTTGATCTCGATGGCACGCTGATCCGTTCGGATATTCTCATAGAATCTGCTTTTGCGGCACTGGGCCGTAACCCTGCCGCCGTGTTTGGCATGCTTGGCGCCCTGTTTCGCGGTAAGGCTACGCTGAAAGCGCATATTGCCGCGCAGTCCGAAATTGATATCGTCCACCTGCCCTATGACCCGGACGTACTGGCTATCATACAAGCCGCGCGCAACGAAGGCCGTGCCGTTTACCTCGCTTCAGCGACCCACAAAAAGTATGTGGCCGCTATAGCTGAGCATTTGGGGATGTTTGATGGCTGGTTTGCCTCCGATGACACGGTCAACCTGTCAGGCTCAAGGAAGGCCGCTGTATTGATCGAACAGTTTGGCGGCGGCCTGTTGTGTATTGGCCCTGACCTCGGGTGTGACAGGGCGCAGGATTTCAGCCGGTTTTTTCAGTGGAATGTCACGCGGCGGGGGTGGTGTCAGCGGGTCCGGCAGGCTGGCCTTGCTGAGGTCGATATGGTTGAAC
>JBCEBX010000111.1:2974-5090 GCA_039206455.1 Asticcacaulis sp. | reverse complement strand
AATCCCAACGGTCAGGGTAAACATCTCAGGCCGCGTTGCCGAAATAAGTGGCCACCAGTAATCGTTCCATGCCGCCAGAAAGGTAAATATACCCAATGTCGCCTGCGCTGGCAGTGTCAGGGGCAGCAACACTTTCCAGAACACCTTAAAGCGTGAGGCATTATCGAGCATTGCCGCCTCATCAAGTTCCTTTGGGATGGCTTTGAAATACTGGGTCATGAGAAACACGCCAAAGGGGGCGGCCAGACCGGGCAGGATCAGGCCCGGATAGGAGTTGTGCAGTCCAAGGCCAGCGAACATCTGGTGACGCGTAATAATCACCGCCTGCTCAGGGATAGCCAGCCCGAACAGAACGACCACGAACAACACATCACGGAACGGAAACTCAAGCCGCGCAAAACCATATCCCGCCAGTGACGACAGGGTCAGCACCCCAATTGTCGTAAGCCCCGCTACCAGCACCGAATTGAACAGCCAGCGGAAAACGCCGGAACTTTTGAGAATCGCCGCGTAGTTTTCCAGCGTATAGGGCAGATGAAAGGCATTGGTCGTCGAACGCAGAAGCTCTGAGTTGGACTTTAGCGACAGCATGAGTGTCCAGATCAGCGGCGCGACCATGATCAGCCCCAGCGCGATCAGCGCCAGCCACCACAGGCTATGACGTAAGGGTTTGCTCATCGGCCCCTCCCCTCACGACGCGACGCAACGAAATACTGCGCCAGCGTCACCATCAGAATAATGGCAAACAGGATTTGCGAAGCCGCAGCGGCATAGCCGATATCCCAGCGACGGAAACCGACCTCAAAGATAAACAGAACGATCGGACGCGATGCCCCGTTAGGCCCGCCCTGTGTGATCAGTTGCGGCTGCCCGAACAGCTGAAACTGCAAGACGCACTGCATGATGATCACCAGCACCACCGTGCGGCTGATGGCCGGAAGCGTGATATGCGTCAGTTGCTTCCACCAGCGCGTATTATCAAGAGCCGCGGCTTCATAAATATCCTGCGGCACCTGCTGCAGGGCCGACAGATAGAGCATCATCGGCAGGCCCAGACACCACCACACCGTAATGATACTCATGGAGATCATCACCAGATTGGGGTCACTGAGGAAGGGGATTGGATCAAATCCGAAAAAGCCGATAATATTGGCAACAAAGCCGCCGTCGGACATCAGCACCATGCGCCAGATCAGGGTGACAATGGTCACCGACAGCACCGAGGACGAAAAGAACACGCCTCGGAAAAACGCTGCCGTACGCGTGGCGCGGTTCAGCATCAGAGCGAGAAACAGCGGAATGATCGCCAGAGCCGGAACCGTCAGGGCGACGAAGTAGAATGTATTGCCCACGGCCTGAAGGAAAACAGGGTCCTGCAACAGGCGGCTATAGTTTTCAAAGCCTACAAAACTGGCCCCGCCAAACAGGTCGGCCTTGAACAGGCTCAGGCCCATGCCGGAAATCAGCGGCCAGATTAGAAGCCACAGAAAAACACACAGATAGGGGGCAACGAACAGGAAATTACCGAATTCCCGTCTGGCTTTGAGCGACAGCATCAGCCGACCTCCGGCGTATTATAACCCTTGCCATCGGCATCAAACAGATGCGCCGCGTCACCATCCACCTTAAGATAAATGGCATCGCCCATTTTCACGCGGCTCAGGCCTTCGTCTTCGGCCGTGAGCGCCGTGCCATCACCAAGACGGGCATAGACGAGCGTGCGTTCTCCCAACCGCTCGACAAATTCAACCTTCGCCGCCAACCCCTGATCACTCACGCGCACATGCTCGGGCCGAAGCCCCAGCTCCCATGAGGCGCTATCTGCCAAACCCGTCACGCGGGTGGTCACCTTAGAGCCGTCCCCCAGCGTCGCCACCGCTCCGCTTGCCTCCTCACTGACGCTTACCGGCAGGAAATTCATCGGCGGCGAGCCAACAAAGGACGCCACGAAGCGGTTGGCCGGACGGGCATAGATGTCCATCGGCGCCCCAACCTGCTGAATCTTTTTATCATGCATGACCACGATCCGGTCGGCCAGAGTCATGGCCTCGACCTGATCGTGCGTCACAAGAATCATGGTGGCATTCAACCGCCGCCGCAGTTGCGCCAGTTCCAG
>JBCEBX010000111.1:0-2964 GCA_039206455.1 Asticcacaulis sp. | reverse complement strand
CGCATCCGCAACGCCGCATCAAGGTTGGAAAGCGGTTCATCAAACAGGAATATGTCAGGGTTTTTAACAATAGCACGGCCAATGGCCACGCGCTGCTTCTGACCGCCCGAGAGCTGACCGGGTTTTTTATCGAGGAAGGCCTCAATCTCAAGTATACGGGCCGCCTCGGCCACACGCCGGTCGATTTCGGCCTTATTCATACGGATATTTTTAAGGCCAAAGCCCATATTGTCGCGTATGGTCATGTGGGGATAAAGGGCATAGTGCTGAAACACCATGGCCACGCCACGCGCGCCCGGTTCCCGTTCATCGATCCGCCGCCCGCCGATATGAATTTCACCGGCATCAAGGGTTTCAAGGCCCGCAATCATCCGCAACAGCGTTGATTTCCCGCAACCGGACGGGCCAAGAAAGGCAATGAATTCATTGGCCTCTGCCTTAAGGGAAATATCATCCAGCACGAATGTCGGCCCATAGGCTTTGGTGACATTACGGATATCGATTGCGCTCACGCGGTTCACCCTTCGCTCCCTGCATCGCCTCCCGCCGGATTTATCCGTTTATGTCTGTCAGAAGCGATTATACCTGCTCGCCTGAGGAAGACATGCACCGCCCTATCCAAAGCGACCACAACCTTTAACTCAGACAAATCGATTGCTAACACTCATGCCCCACCTCATCAAGCCTGAAATCGGAGTCACGCATGATTTTGAGCAAAATTCTGATTTGCCCATTTATGAAATAATACATATTATGAATTTCGGCCTGAAGGCGATAATGCGGGTAAATTACCGAACACACGAAAAATAAATGACACCGGTATCTATAAAATCGTTGTCAGATGTGAAAAATTATCAGACAACACCTTCAACCAAAAATAAGAGCTATAGCAGGAGCGCCTTTAATGTCAGATAATCAGTCTGCTGCCTTGCAGCGGGCCAGCCGCTACAGATGGATCATTGTCGGTCTTCTGTTCACGGCTATCGCCATCAACTATATCGACCGTCAGATGATCGGCATCCTTAAGCCCACCCTTGAGGTTGAGCTTGGGTGGAGTGAACACGATTATGCCAACATAATCACCGCCTTTCAGGCCGCCTATGCCATAGGTCTTCTGGCCTTTGGACGTTTCATCGACAAGATCGGCGTGCGCGTGGGTTATGCCGTTGCCTTCACGGTCTGGACGATTGCCAATATCGGCCACGGACTGGTGCATACGGTGACACAGTTTGCCATCGCCCGCTTTACACTGGGTCTGGGTGAAGCTGGCAGCTTCCCGGCCAGCCTCAAGGCTGTGTCGGAGTGGTTCCCGCAAAAAGAACGCGCTATGGCCACAGGCATTTTCAATGCCGGTACTGCCGCAGGCCCGATCCTGACGCCAATTATCGTTCCGGCGATTACGCTGGCTTTCGGCTGGCGCGCGGCGTTCATCTCGATCGGTATCATTACCAGCGTGTGGCTGATTGCCTGGCTGATCATGTATCGTCGCCCGCATGAACACCCTAAGGTGAATGCGGCTGAACTTGAGCATATCCGCTCTAGTGACGGGACAGATGTGGTCACCGCTGCCGAAGCCACCGCCAAGGTGCCCTGGTCTAAGCTTCTGCGTCAGAAAGAAACCTGGGCCTATGCGCTCGGTAAGTTCCTGACCGATCCGATCTGGTGGCTTTATCTGTTCTGGCTGCCGTCCTTCCTCAATAAGGAACACGGGCTCGAACTGGCCACATTCTATCCGGCCCTGATCGCCATCTATCTTCTGGCTGATGTTGGCTCCGTTGGCGGCGGCTGGTTGTCGTCACGTATGATCAAGAATGGCCGTAGTCCGAACTTCGCCCGTAAGGCCACCATGCTGACATGTGCCCTTGTGGTGGTGCCGATCATTGGTGTGCAGTTCGTCAGCAATCTGTGGCTCGCGGTGCTCATCATTGGTATTGCCGCTGCGGCACACCAGGCCTGGTCAGCTAACCTGATGACCCTGCCGTCAGACATTTTCCCCAAGGCAGCGGTCGGTTCGGTCGTTGGTTTCGGCGGTATGTCCGGTGCGATCGGTGGTATGCTGATGTCACAGTATAACGGTTATATACTTGATGCTTTCGGCTCCTATCAGCCGATCTTCATCGTCGCCGGCTGTACCTATCTGGTCGGCTTTGCGATTATCTCCCTCCTCAGCCCACGTCTGGCCAAGATACCGCTTGAAAAGATGGTGGCGGAAAAGGCCTGATCACAGGCGATCTATGGATACAACAGATGGGGAGGCGGCATTGTCCGTCGCCCCATTTTTTGGTCCAGAAGCAGCACCTCTTCTATCAGCGGGCTTTTTTTCACTTTTGCCATATTCAGACCATGTAAAAATCACATAAACGCCAGACAGTAAGATTCTCAAGATATTGCGGGGCTTAAAAGCATGTGGACGAAATCAGCCTTATTTCTGGCGCCTCTTTTCATGGCTGGAACCACATGGGCTCAGGTCGCACCCCCGCCAAAAGCTCCCATTGCCACCGAAGAGGCAGCCCCCTCCGGTCGCGTGGCCGGTCAATCCGTTTTCTTCAGCCCGTCCGGCGAAGTCTTCAAAAGCCCGCTCAGTGAGGCCTACCCGACCGCCCTGTGGTTTGCTGGTGCCGATACCGATCAGGATGGTGCCTTAAACCGCGAAGAATTTCTGGCCGACGCCCTGCGCTTTTTTGCCATTGTCGATGTTGATGGCAATAAGATCATCAGCTCTCAGGAAAACAGCCGCTACGAACAGGAACTGGCCCCTGAGATCCTTGGTTTCAGCCCGCTGGTCAAACAACCTACATACCGTAAGCGTGAAAACGACAAGGCGACTGAGCCATGGACACAGGCCTATCAGGCCCGCATTCAGGGTGCGGCCCAGTTCAGCCTGATCAACGAGCCTCAGCCAATCAGGGCCGCCGACCGCAACTTCGATTTTCGGGTTACCGAGGACGAATGGATCAAGGCGAC
>JBCEBX010000110.1:0-5094 GCA_039206455.1 Asticcacaulis sp. | reverse complement strand
GACCAGCAGAGTACCGGTCTCATCGCATAAGGCCCGCAATGCCTGATGATACCCCTAATCGGGCAAAATCATGCCGCAGTTGGTCATTACTGGCTCAAGCAGCACACAGGCCACCTCACCGGTTTTTAACGCGGCACTCATCGCCGGAAGATCATTAAACGGCACAACCACCGTATTTTGCGTCAGATCCGTGACCTGCCCGATCAGGCCTTTTTTCGCGGTCGCCGCATCGTCCTTCAGCACCACAAAAGCGTCATCGACCATGCCATGATAACAGCCATCGATGATCAGAATTTTCCGGCGTCTGGTAATGGCTCGCGCCCAGCGGATCACTGCACGGTTAGCGTCCGAGGCCGTGGTCGCGCACTGCCACAGCGGCAGGCCGAACCTTTGTGTCAATAGTTGACCGACACGTAATGACCTGACCGTCGGCAACATAAACCCGACGCCATTCAGCGCCTGATCGGCAATGGCACGTTGCAGTTCCTCTCGCCCGTGGCCGAACATGGACGGCGTATCGCCCAGACAAAAATCGTCATAGGCATGGCCATCGACATCCCACAAGTTCGCCTCTTTGGCCCGTTCGGCAAACAAGGGCACAGGCGACGACCAGTCCCCCATCCAGTGCATGGGTACTCCACCGCGCCAGACCTTTCCAGCCTTCGCCGCCAGTTCCAGCGTTTTCGGATGCGCGGCCTCGAACTCTGCCACCTGACTCGCTAAAAATGCCTCTATCACCCCCATCTCCTCCCTATCGCTTGCGATGGGGAGGTGGCGCGGCCCCGAGGGGCCGTGACGGAGGGGTACTGAAGGCCGTGCGGGGCAAAACTCATCCGCCAATGCCCGCGAAACTAAGATATTTGATCTCGGTATATTCCTCCAGCCCCTCGACCGCGCCTTCACGGCCAATACCGGATTCCTTGATGCCACCAAACGGTGCGACCTCGGTTGACATCACGCCATCATTGACGCCGATCATACCGGCCTCAAGCTGCGCCCCGACACGCCAGGTCCGCGACAGATCCTGCGTAAACAGATAGGCCGCCAGCCCAAAAGGCGTATCATTCGCGAGACTTACGCCCTCTTCTTCAGAATCGAACTTATAAATTGCCGCCACCGGCCCGAAGATTTCCTCTTCAAACAGCGTCATGTCGCGCGTGCAATCGCTCAGCACCGTCGCCGGATAAAACAGATCACCGACAGACTGCGCCACAGTGCCCCCCAGCCGGACCATCGCCCCCTTGGCCACCGCATCGGCCACCAGACGCTCGACCTTATCAATGGCTTTTGGGTTGATCAGCGCCCCGAGGTTCGAACTCTCGTCCCAGCCCAGTGCCACCTTAAGCTTTGATGCTGCTTCGGTAAAACGCTCGACAAAGCGGTCATAGATACCGGCCTGCACCAGCAGACGATTAGCGCAGACGCAGGTCTGACCCGAATTACGAAACTTCGACAGAATCGCCGCGGGCACAGCAATATCAAGATCCGCATCATCGAAGACTACCAGAGGCGCATTGCCCCCAAGTTCCAGCGAAATCTTTTTCACCGTAGAAGCACACTGCGCATAAAGCGCCTTACCGACCGGCGTGGAGCCGGTGAAGGAAAACTTCTTCACGCGCTCATCGCTCGTCAATATATCTCCGACCGGTTTGGCTTTGGTGGTGGTAATCAGGCCGATTACCCCTTCCGGTACACCGGCCTTAAGCGCCAGATTCTTCAGGGCAATGGCACAGAGCGGCGTTTCTTCCGAAGGCTTGACCACCGCCGTGCAGCCCGCCGCCAGCGCCGGCCCCAGTTTCCGCGTCAACATTGACAATGGAAAATTCCACGGCGTAATCGCCCCCACTACACCGATGGGCTGACGGATGGTAACCAGTTGCTTGCCCTCGGCTACAGCCGGAATGGTGCGGCCATAAGATCGCTTGCCTTCTTCGGCAAACCATTCGATGAAACCGGCCGCATAGGCGACCTCACCCCGCGCTTCGGTGATGGCCCGCCCCTGCTCCAACGCCACCAATAGCCCGAGATCGGCCTGATGCGCCATCAGCAGGTGGTGCCAGTGTTTAAGGACCGTCGCCCGTTCCTTTGCGGTCTTTTTAGCCCATGCCGGAAAAGCCTTATGGGCGGCATCTACCGCCGCTTTAGTTTCCGCCGCGCCCTGTTCACGGACATAGGCCAAAACCTCACCGTTGGATGGATTATAAACCGGAAAAGCTGAATATTCAGGCTCGATTAGCGATATATCCTGACCTAAAATCTCAATAAGCGCGGGCGTCAGTTTCATGATTGTAACCCTAGGGCTGAAAGCTGATGGAAACAGACTTCATATCGGCATATTTATACATCGCATGCAGCGATCGGTCACGGCCAAATCCGGACTGCTTGAAGCCCCCGAACGGCAGGGTAATATCACAACTATCCCAGCCATTGATCCACACAAGTCCGGCCCGCAGCACCTTCGTCGCGCGCATGGCCCGATTGAGATCGGACGTCCACGCCCCCGCCGCCAGACCATAGACCGTGTCATTGGCCAGCCTGAAGGCTTCGGCTTCATCTTTAAATGTCAGCACAGACAGCACCGGCCCGAACACCTCTTCGCGGGCCAGAATATTGTCCGGCGCGATATTATCGAGCAGGCTCGGCTCGACATAGAACCCGCCGCTATCGGCCCGCGCCCGTCCACCCCCAAGACGTAACCGCGCCCCTTCGGCCTGCCCTTTTTCGATATAACCAAGGGCCGTCTGCATTTGCTTTTCGGAAATCATCGCCCCGAACTGCGTATCGGGATCATAGGGGTCACCGACCTTGATCTCCTTCGCGATCTCAATGACACGATTGACGAAATCGTCACGGATAGTTTCCTCGACAAACAGACGCGAGGCTGCCGTACACACCTGCCCCTGATTATAGAATACCCCCCAGGCCGCATTGCTCGCCGCCGCCTCAAGGTCGGGCGCATCGGCAAAAACGATCTGCGGCGACTTTCCGCCCAATTCCAGCGACACGCGCTTGAGGTTAGAATCGGCAGAGGCACGCATTAGCATCCGCCCGACCGGCCCCGACCCCGTAAAGGCGATCATATCAACATCCATATGCCGCGCCAGTGCGTCACCGGCCTCGGTGCCCAGCCCCGTCACCACATTGAACACACCTGCGGGGACACCAGCCTCAACCGCCAGCGCCGCCGTATAGAGTGCCGTCAGGCTTGAGTTTTCAGCAGGCTTCAGCACCACCGAATTACCCATGGCCAGAGCGGGCGCTACCTTCCACATAGCCATATGCAGCGGGAAGTTCCACGGCACAATCGCGCCGATGACCCCCAAAGGCTCATGTACCGCATAGGAAAACCGGCTTTCGGGCGAAGGGCCGACCTCACCATATATCTTATCGAGCGCCTCGGCATAATAGCGCGCCGACTGAATGGCCAGAGGGATATCGACGGCGCGGGCATCACGGATCGGTTTACCGGTATCCAGCGTCTCAAGCAGCGCCAGATTTTCCGCATGATCCGTCATCAGATCAGCCAGCCGATGTAGGATTTTCTTCTTTTCCTTTGGTGCCTTAAAGCGCCAGCGGCCACCCTCAAATGCCGCCCGTCCCGACCGCACCGCTATATCGACATCCCGCGCCTCAAAGGCCGCAATCTGGTTAATCCGTGCGCCATCACGCGGGGCGATATTGTCAAAAGTCTTACCGGATATGGCCGCTGCCCATTGCCCATCAACGAAGCCATGTGACGGGATGAATATCTGCCCCAGAGCCTCAATCACTCCGGCTTTATCCTTGGCGGCTTTCAGGGGTGTCATGGCGCATTATCCCGCTGTCAAAACTGTGATCACAAACTGTGACTCACCGCCCCGCTTGTCAAGCCGATGCTGCTCAACTCAGCGTGAGTTATTCTGCCGCCTTAAGCGCTTCCATCATCAACTCCATGCCTTCGTGCACGTCTTCGGACATATGGCGACGCACCGCTTCGGCGTCTTCGCGCTCAAAGGCCGCGATCAGTTCCAGATGGTGATCCTGAGGCAATTGCACGGCATTTAACCGGCCAAACACGGCACGCATAAAGGGGCCGGACTGAAGCCATAGCGAACGCGCCATATCAAGGAACAGGTCCGCCTCAGCCAGCCTGTAGATATGAAAATGAAAGGCATGATTGGCCTGCATATAGCCATCGACATCGCCTTCAGCCAGGGCCGCCATAAGCTGGGCATCGTCGCTCTTAAGCTGGGCGATTATGTCTGGCGTTATATGCGCCACCGCCCGATAGGCCAGTTCAGGCTCCACCCACTGGCGCGCCAGCATTAACTGCTGAAGCCGGTTTTCCGACAAGGACGGTACCCTGAGACGCTTGTTGGAAGGTTGTAACTCAAGGGCTTTTTGCGCAATCAGACGACGCACGGCTTCGCGCACCGGCATGGCGCTGACGCCCAACTGATGCGCAAGGGTACGCAAAGACACCGACTTCCCCGGCGCAAACCGCCCCTGAATCAGGGCTTCGGCCAGACTTTCGTAAACCTGATCATGAACCGAAGGCTCTTCCATGCTGACTGTCGAAAGGCTCAAGCCCTGCTCCTGTATTCCTGAGCCGTCATATAAGCACCTATGACCCGCCCCTGCAAATACCCAAGGACACAGCTCAACAGAATTACATGGCCTTAAGCATATAGACCGCACTGTCACCATAGGGCGCAAGCTTTTGCGTCATGTCCTGCACGACAGGCTCGAAACCAAACCGCCCCCAGAAACCGGCTGTCCCATAGACCGACACCAGCGAGGCGCTTTCATAATCTGCGGCAATCTCAAGCAGATGACGCACGACCCGCTCGGCCTGACCACCCCTTGCTTCGGGTATTATAGCGACATCGTGGATATAATAGTCGTCCGCCTCAGGCGCGATTTGCCCTAGCAGGGTATCCAGCGCTGGCGGTTCAAATCGCTTAATGGGATGGGACAGGGCATAGCCTACAATCCGCCCGTCCCTCTCAAGCACCAGACATCCCTTGGGAAACAAACTCAAACGTTCGGCAAAGATTTCGCGCCGCTCCGGCAAGCTGGTGTGGATGCGCCTGACCTCGCGCAACAAGGTCAGCA
>JBCEBX010000109.1:0-5130 GCA_039206455.1 Asticcacaulis sp. | reverse complement strand
GATAAATTCAGGCAGTCCTGTCCCAGGTTTATCTGTTTATCCTGAGTGAGAGCTCTGGCTCTGCTCCAAGTGAAAAACTGGTCCAGGCCGCAGACGTGTCCCCCATTCCTCGTCTGCGGTCTTTTTTTGCCCGCGCCACCTATCTTATTTATTTTTTATATTAATCCGTGGATTTAAACACATCTGCGTGAGTAAAAAGGGTTGTGGCAATACCCCGATACACGTTAATCTATAACTATAGGCCGAAGTAAGGTTTGGCGTTGTCGGATTTACAAACCATTGAATAACTATAAGTTCTTACGCTTCGTTGCCAAACTGCCGTTCATCGGCCGTAAATCCGTGACCCTGTCTCTGGCCGACCCTAATGATTCTCTGTCCTATAAACGCCTTCTGCACCGTCCTCAGGTGGAGCTGGACAAGGACGGTCTGAAGCAATTTTATGCGGGCAAATCCATCCTCATTACTGGTGCCGGCGGCTCCATTGGCTCCGAAATCGCCCGTCAGGCCTTGTCGCTGGGGGCCGCACGCATCGTCCTAAT
Organism: Asticcacaulis sp.; assembly: GCA_039206455.1. GTDB lineage: Bacteria > Pseudomonadota > Alphaproteobacteria > Caulobacterales > Caulobacteraceae > Asticcacaulis. The sequence continues at coordinate 4,591 of JBCEBX010000109.1, read as the reverse complement.
CGACCATTCGGAACTGGCGCTTTATGACGTCGAAAAAGCGCTACGTTACGAATTTCCTGATGCCCCCCTGTTGCCGATACTCTGCTCGATCCGCCGCAAGGCCCGCCTTGAGGCTATTTTCGTTGAGCAAAAGCCGGACGTCATTTTCCATGCCGCCGCCCTGAAGCACGTGCCAATGGTTGAGCTTAACCCCTCTGAGGGCGTGCTGACCAATGTCATGGGCACCCAGTATGTTATTGATGCCGCCAAGGCCGCCAAAGTAAAACAATTGGTGCTTATTTCTTCCGATAAGGCCGTCGCACCCGCCAGCATGATGGGCGCGACCAAACGTCTGGCCGAACATCTCATCTCGACCCAACTCGGCTCATCCAATCAGGCCTGCGTCGTGCGTTTTGGCAATGTGCTGGGCTCGACCGGCTCGGTTGTGCCCCTGTTTCGATCACAGATTGAGCGCGGCGGCCCCATCACCCTGACCGACCCCAAGGTTGAGCGTTTCTTCATGACCATTGCCGAGGCTGTGCAACTGGTGATGACGGCGGCACGTCATAACGCCTCACACCCCGAAGAAAAATCGAACCTCTATATTCTGGAAATGGGCTCGCCGATCAAGATCTGTGATCTGGCCAAACGCATGATCCGGCTGTACGGCCTGAGGCCTAACAAGGATATCAAGATCGTCCTGACGGGCCTACGTGATGGCGAGAAAATTACCGAAGCGCTTGTCGATGACAACGAAATCCGTGCGCCGTTGCGCCCCGGCATTTTCAAAGTCGTCAATCAGAATATGAGCCTGCAACTGTCACCAACCGCCATGGCCGAGCTTTATCTTCTGGCCGAACGCGGCGAAGATGAAATCGTCAAGGCGCAGGTCTTTGCCTTCGTAAAATCCCTGCGCGATCAGCCCAATAGCGAAACACCGGCACCATTACTGGTACCGGCTTAGGTTTTTTAGAGACAACCTCTTAAGCGGCGGTGGCCTTGAGGCCAATAATCGCCACCAGCAGCATGCCGAGGAAAAACAGTCTCGGGGCCGTCACAGGTTCGCTGAACAGGAATATGCCCAATATAGCCGCACCCATGGCGCCTATACCGACCCATATGGCATAGGCTGTGCCAATCGGCAGGGTTTCCGCTGCCTTGGCCAGCAAGAACATACTGGCCGCAAGGGTGACGAGGACAAACAGTGACGGCAAGGGCTTGGTAAAGCCTTCGGTATATTTAAGGCCAACAGCCCAACAGATTTCAAGAAGACCGGCAATGCCGAGAAAAACCCAGGCTAAGGGCATGGTAACGCTCCATTGGTTAAAACAAAGCGTCGTCTTGTCTTAACCCGGTACGGCGCGTCTCGTCGGGTAGCGGGCTTATAGCAAACTGAAACGCATAAAAAAAGCCCCTGCCGTTAGACGACAGGGGCCCGATTATAATGGGTTTGATTAACCCGGAGAGACCATGTTCTCAGGGCGCACGAACTGGTCGAACTCTTCGTTGGTCAGGTAACCACCGCCGACCGCTTCTTCACGCAGGGTGGTGCCGTTCTTATGCGCGGTCTTGGCGATTTTCGCACAGGCATCATAGCCCAGACGGCCATTAAGCGCGGTAACCAGCATCAGCGAGTTTTCAACGCCCTTCTGGATATTTTCGATACGCGGCTCAATACCGACCACACAGTTTTCCGTGAATGACACCGCCGCATCAGCCAGCAAACGCACCGATTGCAGGAAGTTATAGGCCATGACCGGATTATAGACGTTCAGTTCAAAGTGTCCCTGCGAACCGGCAAAGGTCAGGGCGGCATGGTTGCCGAACACCTGCACGCAAACCTGTGTCAGGGCCTCACACTGGGTCGGATTGACCTTGCCCGGCATGATCGAAGAGCCAGGCTCGTTTTCCGGCAGAGCCAGTTCCCCCAGACCCGCACGCGGGCCGGAACCGAGGAAACGGATGTCATTGGCGATCTTGAACAGCGAAGCCGCCACGGTGTTAATCGCCCCGTGCGAGAAGACCATGGCATCATGCGCCGCAAGCGCCTCGAACTTGTTGGGGGCCGTGGTGAACTTAAGGCCAGTAATCGCCGCAATACGATCGGCAACACCTTCGGCAAAACCAACAGGGGCATTAAGCCCCGTGCCGACCGCCGTACCGCCCTGCGCCAGTTGCATAAGCTTGGGCAGAGTCTGCTCAATCCGCTCAAGACCATTGGTTAGTTGCTGCGTGTAGCCGGAAAATTCCTGACCCAGCGTCAGGGGCGTGGCGTCCTGCGTATGGGTGCGGCCGATCTTGATGATCGATTTCCAGGCCTCAGCCTTGTCGTTCAGGGCATTGCGCAGGGTTTGCAAAGCCGGCAGCAGGCGGTGCACAATCTCCTCGGCACAGGCCACATGCATGGCCGTCGGATAGGTATCATTCGACGATTGTGACATATTGACGTGATCGTTGGGATGCACAGGCTTTTTGGTGCCCTTTTCGCCCCCAAGAATTTCAATGGCGCGGTTCGAGATAACCTCGTTGGCGTTCATGTTCGACTGTGTGCCCGAACCGGTCTGCCAGACGACCAGCGGGAAGTGTTCATCGAGCTTACCTTCGATAACCTCGTTGGCGGCCTGAACAATGGCACCGGCCACCGTCGCATCGAGCTTACCCAACGCCAGATTGGTTTCCGCCGCCGCCCGTTTCACAATCCCTAAGGCCCGTACCACCGGCAAAGGCTGCTTTTCCCAGCCGATCTTGAAATTAACGAGCGAACGCTGGGCCTGAGCGCCCCAGTATTTTGAATCATCGACCTCGATCGGGCCAAAGGTATCGGTTTCGGTACGTGTGGTTTTCGTCATCTTGGGCGGCTCCGCTTGTACGGGAGCTTCCATAACCGTCCTGTCAGGGACCGTCGTTTTCGACTTGCGTTTCGTCTTGTCGAATAACCAGCCGAACATGGAAACTCCCCCCTATGAATTTCGATCCTGTCAGTGAAACATCCACGATAAAAGTGCAACGACTTTCCTGCCGTTTCCCCTTTTAGTGACAAAAAAACGCCGGCCTGAGCCTTCTCAAACCGGCGTTCAAATGATTTAAGCCCTCAGGCCTATTTACGGCCAAACAGCCAGTCAAAGAAGCCGCGCTTTTTGACCTCGCCCTGTGCCTTGCGCACCTCGGCCTGAGCGACCTCAACCGTATCTTCAGCGCGATCCTTAACCGCCTCGATGGTCGCACCGGCGCGAACCTTGGCCGCCTGAATAGCGTCTTCGGCCTTATCCCTGGCCTCATCGATAGCGTCAGCCGCCTTGTCACCGGCGTCCCTTGCCGCCTTCACGGCATCTTCCAGCTTGTCCTTAGCGGCTTCGATGACCCCTTCAGCCTTGACCTTGGCCTCACTGATGGCGGGCTTTGCCGCTTCAACCGCATCATCGATCCGATCCTTTGCCGCCGCCACAGCCGTCTCAGCCTTCTTACGCGCATCCTTGATCGCAGGCTTGGCCGCTTCAACGGCTTCGTTGATCTTCACCTTTGCCGAAGCGACAGCCGTTTCAGCCTTTTTGCGCACGGCCGCGCTTTTAGCCTTGGCCTCGGTCGCTTCCACCGCCGCCAGTCCGGCCGGAGCCGCCTTAGCGGTTGCCGTTTTGGCGCGGGTCGTGACAGCCTTAGCTGTTTTGCTTGCCTCAGCCTTGACCTTGCTGGCTGTGGCCTTCGTTTCCTTGACCGCAGCCTTTGCCACTGTCTTTACGTCTTTTTCGGCCTTGACCGCTGTCTTTTTAGCGGTCGTCGCCGCAGCTTTGACGGTGCGGGTTGCCTTGGTTGCGGTTGCCTTTACACCGGCCTCAGCCTTGGTGGCTGTTTTGGCGACCGTCTTTTTGGCCTTGGTTGCGGCCGTATCAACGGCTTTTTGTGCCGCAGCTGTTTTGCGTGCAATCGTCTTTTTTACGCCCGCATCAGCGGCAATATCAGACGCTGCCGTCGTTTTTGTCTTTTTCTCAGTAGCCATCTTCCACTTTCCCATTGGCGCGCGGCGCGCGCACGCTTAAAGACCGTATTAACTCACTCGTCACATCGAATCGGAAAATACCGCAGATCAGCATGACATATAATCCACAACAAATCATAGCAAAAGGCCCGCGCCAAGTGGCAGAAACCGCTGCCGAGGCTATCGACGACGATATTTTGCTCGAAGGCGTGACCTATTCGATCCTCGAAGAGGACGAAGACCGCAATATCTGGCGTATTGATGCCTTCCCCACCACCGAAGAGGAAGACCACCAATTACAGGAAGTTCTTAAGAATTATTCAGAACTTACGGTAAACGCCGACACACTTGCCGATGCCGACTGGCTGAGCATGGCGCTGGCCGGCCTGCCGCCGGTGCGCGCCGGTAGATTCTTCGTGTACGGCATCCATGATCGTGGCAAAAAGCCCCAAAGCACCGTCAACCTGCGCATCGAAGCGGGGGCCGCCTTTGGCACCGGCCACCACGGCACGACGGTCGGCTGCCTTCAGGCCTATGACGAGCTTCTGAAAAAGCATCGCTTTGAGCGTGTTCTGGATGTCGGCGCAGGCACCGGCGTTCTGGCCATTGCCGCCTCTAAAACCGGCACCACATATGCCG
>JBCEBX010000108.1:0-5139 GCA_039206455.1 Asticcacaulis sp. | reverse complement strand
CCAATAGGCTATAGATGGCATAAAATTCATCGCTGTGCAGCCTGATTCAAGGTTAATGACTAAATCATGCCCGATTCCGTTCAGATTTCCGAAAATTCGGTTGAAAAGCGACTTGTTCGGGCAAGGGTCGCTGTGATGACCCCTATGGATCGGTTGCTGGATTATCTTATCCCCGATGAGCTGACGCTCGGGGTTGGGGACCATGTGCGGGTGCCCCTGGGTAATGCCCGCATTCGCGGCGTGGTGGCTGAGGTTTATGAGGCATCGGAAGACGCGTCTGCATTCAAGATGAAGGCGGTGCTGGAGCGCATCGATGATCCGCCCGTGCCGCCTAAAAGCCTTGAATTCTGGCTGAAGGCGGCGGCCTGGACCCTTACGCCGCCGGGGGTTTTCCTGACCGGCTGCCTGAGTGGCCTGAAGGCACCGAAGGCGGCGGCGCAATATGTCTATGGGCGCACGCAAAAGGCGGCGGACAAGCTTAAGCCCAAGCAGATGAACGTGCTGGAGGCGGCGCTTATCCCCCAGAGTGCGGCTGAGCTTGCCCGTTTGGGGGGCGTGTCGGTTTCGGTCATTCAAACGCTCGAAAAGAACGGATTTTTGCAGAAAATGGTCCGCACGGGGGATAGGTTTCCCACCCCCGATCCGGCGTTCAGGCCACCTGTGCTGAATGACAATCAATATGCCGCTGATCAGTTGCTTAAGACCGAATGGGACAGACAGGTCTATTCAACAGTTTTGCTGGATGGCGTCACCGGTTCGGGCAAGACCGAGGTCTATCTGGAGAGTGTGGCGCGGGCGCTGGAGGCTGACGGGGATACGCAAATACTTATCCTCCTGCCGGAAATTGCCCTGACGACGGCGGTGATGGGCCGGTTGACGGGGCGGTTTGGTGTCGAACCGGTGCAGTGGCATTCGGCCCTGTCGCAGGGACAAAGGCGCAGGGTCTGGGAGGGGGTGGCGACCGGTCGTGTCCGGCTGGTGGTCGGGGCGCGCTCGGCCCTGTTCCTGCCGTTTGCCAAACTAAAGCTGATCATTATCGATGAGGAGCATGATGCGTCATACAAGCAGGAAGACGGCGTGCGCTATCAGGCGCGTGATCTGGCGGTTATGCGGGCGCACAGGGATGGGTTTCTGGTGGTGCTGGCCTCGGCCACACCGTCGATGGAGACCCTGACCAATGCCCAGAAGGGCCGGTATGGCTGGGTCAGACTGGAGCGTCGGCACGGGACGGCGCAGTTGCCGGATATCGATCTGATCGACCTCAAAAGCCAGCCGCCGGAAAAGGGGTTCTGGCTGTCGGATCGGCTGGTGCAGGAAATACAGGAAACCTTATCACGTAAGGAGCAGGTGCTGTTGTTTCTCAACCGGCGGGGCTATGCGCCGCTGGTGCTGTGCCGTGCCTGTGGTGAGCGTATGACCGCCCCCAATACCGATAGCTGGCTGGTAGAACATCGGGCGACCAACCGGCTGGTCTGTCACCTGACGGGGTTTTCGATGAAGAAGCCGGAGCGCTGCCCGCATTGCGGAGCGCTTGAGAGCCTGACGGCGGTGGGGCCGGGCGTTGAACGTATATTGGAGGAGGTTCAGGAACGCTTCCCTGAGGCGCGGGCGGAAATTTTCTCGTCGGACACGACGCCGGATGCGGAAAGCTCGGCGGCGCTGATCAAACGGGTTGAGGATAATCAGACCGATATCCTGATTGCCACTCAGGCGGCGGCCAAGGGGCATAACTTCCCCAACCTGACTCTGGTGGGGATTGTCGATGCCGATCTGGGGCTTAAGGGCGGTGATTTACGGGCGGCGGAGCGCAGTTTTCAGTTACTGGCGCAGGCGACCGGTCGGGCCGGGCGCGCAACCAAGGCCGGACGGGCTTTGTTGCAGACCTATACGCCGGAGCATCCGGTGATGCAGGCGTTGAAGGCGCAGGATCGCGATGCCTTTGTTGCCTATGAGCAGATGGGGCGGGACATGGCGCGTTTTCCGCCTTTTGGCCGGTTGGCGGCGATTATTCTGTCGGGCAAGGATCGGGTGGGGCTTGACCGGTTCAGTCGCGAACTGGCGCTTTTGGTGCCCAATACGGAGGGTATCGAGGTCTTCGGGCCAGCCGATGCGCCGATCGCTCTGGTGCGCGGGCAGTGGCGCAAGCGCTTTCTGGTGCGGGCGGATCGAAACCGTGATTTGCAGGGCTTTGTCAGTGCCTGGGTCGGGGCGATTAAAAAGCCGAATGCCATCCGGTTGGTGGTCGATATTGATCCCTATAGTTTTATGTAGGGGGCCCTTTCTACAGAGGGGAGGACGGGGTTAAATGGACAGGGACAGCATCAGGCCAGAGGTCAGGCCGGTGGCGGCGGCAGAAGATTCTATGGCCCCGATTTCGTCATCAAGGGCGCGCAGGGCGTCTTCGGCGTCTTTTATGTCTTCAGATGTGTTGTCGCGGTTGGATACGGCCTTGGCCTTATCAAGCTGGGCCTTGATCTTGCGCATCATGTCGCGGACATCGCGGGCGAAGGCGGCATCTTCTTCAGCTTCGCGGGATGTGCGGTCGTCGGTTTGTCGCGAGGCGGCGGTGTCATAGGGCGTGGTCTGTGCCGGATCGCGGGGTTCGCTTTCGCCGCTGTCGGAAGCGGTGTCTTCGGTGGTGGTGGTGGGTGTTTCTGAAGCCTGAGGCGCGGGCGAGGTAGGCGATGGGGCAGAGGCTCCCGTGCCGATCTCTGCGGACGAGCCACCGGCCGCCCCGTAGGCCTTGACGGCGGATTTCAGCTCTTTGGTCAGTTGCGCAATCAGGCGGGCTTTTTTGGCGGGATCAAGGCTGGGCATCTGCTCAAGCATTTTGAGCCGTTCTTTAAGCTGATCGACGCGCTTTTTAGCCAGTGCTTTCGCCTCATCCTTACGGGATTCGGTATGTTGCTTAAGGGTCGTCAAGGCCTGTTTTTGCGCCTCAAGCTTTTGACGCGCGATCTGGGCGTGCTTCTCGCGCAAGGCAGAGGTCGCCGGTGAAGCGTTTAGCGACACACTTTGGGAGATAGCAGGCGCATAGGCGGTCAGTTTCATGGCATAACTATAGAGGGGCAGGCTTAAGGGTTTGTTGATAAACTGAAACCTGAGGTCAGAAAGACCCCTCCGTCACGGCCCGAAGGGCCGCGCCACCTCCCCATCGCAAGCGATAGGGAGGAGAAGACAGAGGGGAGGGCAGGAGATTAGTGGGCGGCGCCGGATTTTTTGCGGCGGAACATCTGAAGGAACTCGACAAAGGCCGAGAAGGCCATGGCCGCGTAGATGTAGCCCTTATCGATATGGGCACCAAAGCCTTCGGCAATCAGCACCATACCGATCATCATCAGGAAGGCGAGGGCCAGCATGATAATGGAGGGGTGCTTGTTGATGAAGTTGGCGATGGGGCCAGCGGCGAGCATCATGGTCATCACAGCGACCATAACGGCGATGATCATGACCGGCAGGTGTTCGGTCATGCCGACGGCGGTCAGGATCGAGTCAATGGAGAAGACCAGATCGAGCAACAGAATCTGGCCAATGGCAATGCCGAAGCCCATGGCCGGACTGATGGGGCGGGCCGGGGTCACCTTGTTGTCATGCACGTCAGGGGCATGGTTGGTGGCGTGGCTGATCTCAGAGGTGGCTTTATAAACAAGGAACAGACCGCCGACGATCAGGATAATGTCACGCCATGAGAAGCCCTTGCCGAGGACAGAAATAACCGGGTCTTTCAGGGCCACGATCCACACAAGCGTGAACAGGAGCGCCACACGCATCAGAAGCGCACCGGAAAGGCCGATAAAACGGGCACGGGCGCGCTGATGTTCAGGCAGCTTGTTGGTCAGGATGGAAATGAAGATGAGGTTGTCGATACCAAGGACGACCTCCATGACGATAAGTGTTATGAGTGCCGCCCAAACGGCGGGATCAGAAAAGAGGGCCAGTAATTGGTCCATTGAAGGGGTCTTTCAATAATATAAGCATCAAGGGGATGCGCCCGGGAGGATAAAAATGCCACGATTGAATCAAAAGACAATCAGGAACGCAGACACATAAATGAAAAACTTCTGTCTTGGTTGGTTGCGATGCGCAAAACCACATGCTAAGAGGCCCGCGATCTGAAGCGAAGCGGCGTAACCTTGCGCCCGGCAGCCTGTGTCTGTCCCACTTCCAATTGTGCTGGATTCATTCGTGAGCGATATTTTTAGAGAAACCGAGGTCGGTGCACGTTACGCAAAGGCCGTGTTCGAACTGGCGGAAGCCGATGGTAAGCTGGAGGCGGTTCATAAGGACCTGACTTCGCTTAAGGCCTTGCTGGTCGAAAGTGCTGATCTGCGTCGTCTTCTGACGTCACAGGCTTTCAGCTCTGATGACAAGCTGAGCGGTCTTACGGCTGTGACCAAAAAGGCGAAGTTCAATGCGCTGACGCAGAAGGCCTTGGGTCTTGCGGCGCAGAACGGCCGTCTGGATCAGCTGTTTGGTCTTTTGACCGCCTTCTTCCGTCTTTATGACACCAAAAAAGGTGTTGTGGCGGCTGAGGTCACCTCTGCGGTCGCGCTTGATGACGCGCAACTGGCCGCCCTGAAATCTGAATTGGCCAAGTCACTTGGCCGCGATCCCGTGATCAACGCTATTGTTGATCCGGCAATACTTGGCGGACTTAAGGTTCGCGTAGGGTCACGTCTTTTTGACGCGTCCCTGAAGACTCAACTCGATTCCCTCAAATTCGCCCTTAAGAGAGCGTAACACTCATGGATATTCGCGCTGCCGAAATCTCGGCCATTCTGAAAGCTCAAATTGCTGGTTTCGGTGAAGAAGCCGATGTTTCCGACGTAGGCTCGGTGCTCAGCGTTGGTGACGGTATTGCCCGTGTACACGGTCTGGACAAGGTTCAGGCCGGTGAAATGGTGCTGTTCCCCAAGGCCGGCGTTAAGGGCATGGCCCTGAACCTCGAAAAAGACAATGTCGGTATCGTTATCTTCGGTGAAGACCGCGAAATCTCTGAAGGCGACGAAGTTAAGCGCCTTGGTGAAATCGTGGACGTGCCCGTCGGGCCAGCTCTGCTGGGTCGCGTCGTGAACCCGCTGGGTGAGCCGATCGACGGCAAGGGCCCGATCGTCGCCACCGAGCGCCGCCGCGTGGACG
>JBCEBX010000107.1:0-5174 GCA_039206455.1 Asticcacaulis sp. | reverse complement strand
GCTCCACGCCGTAGTCGGCCTCGTGCAGAATGGCGATCAGGTTCTGGATGGCCTTGTGGTTCTCGGCAACGATGCCGCCGCCGACGATCTCACCCTTTTCCATGGCGACTTGGCCCGACACATGCAGCCAGCCATCCGCCGCCTTCACCAGAGGCGCAATGTCCTCGACCGGCTGAATGACGCCGGTTTCATTATTAACCCGCATGACGCAGACGAACGAACGCCCGTCCTGAACAAGCAGGGCCTCCAATGCCGCAATATCAATCAGACCATTACCCAAAACCGGCGCAACCGTCACCGGCAGGTCCATCGCACTGGCGGCTCTGAATATACTGTCGTGTTCAGTTGCCGAAACAATCAGACGGTCAAAGCCCCTCGCCTGACGTAACGCCAGATGATTGGCCTCGGTGCCGCCGGAGGTGAACACCAGACGCGCAGGCCCCACACCATTGATGGCCCTGAGCACCGTATCACGTGCCTCCTCAAGCACCAGCTTGGCCTTACGCCCCAGCGCATGCACAGACGACGCATTGGCCCCGACATCCCACGCCGCAAGCATGACCTCACGCACTTCCGGCCTGACGGGCGAAGTGGCGGCATGATCAAGATAGAGCGGCATAATGGCCATAACTCAGGCAGTCTCCATCAGAGCCGGAGAAAAAGGTTCGATACGTACGGTCTTGCGGGTGCGCTTATGCACCACGTCACTTAAGGAAACCGTGGACAGATAGTCATGAATGGCAAAGCCCAGATCTTCCCACAGATTATGCGTCAGGCATCGCTGCCCACCGGGCATGCAGCCAATCTCACGGGCCGCATTTTCAGGCGACAGGCGCTTATTGGCCCCAAGCTTGTTTGAGGTGTGGGCACACCGCGTCGCCTTGATGGGTTCATCAACCGCCAGAACGATTTCAGACACAAACAGGGTTTCGGATGACCGCGCCAGACTATAGCCGCCCCCCGGCCCACGCGCGCTTCGCACCAGCCCGGCACGGCGCAGACGGGCAAAAAGCTGCTCAAGATAGGACAGCGAAATCTGCTGACGCTCTGATATCTCAGATAAGGAAATCGGACGCCCCTGCGCATTCATCGCCAGATCCGTCATGGCCATGACCGCGTATCGTCCTTTAGTCGATAGTTTCATATCCGATCCTTATGACGAAAAACCTGCGCAAAGCGAAAAGAGTGTGCTACACCGCACGAACTTGCAGGGCTTTTAGCCTTAGCGCAGAGGACTTAATAATTCCGACTACTGTAGTCAAGTATTGCGCACTGCACAACGACACATTTTGTTACAGCTAGGTGAATATATGCCTGAAGTGATCCTTGCCGGCGCCGCCGGACGCATCGAAGCCCGATACACGGCCGGTAAGACTGAAAACGCTCCCATCGCCCTGATTCTGCATCCGCACCCTAAGGCGGGTGGCCACATGAACAATCCGGTGACCGTACAACTGTTCCACCTGTTCATGACACGCGGCTTTTCGGTGCTGCGGTTTAATTTCCGCGGCGTGGGCAAATCGCAGGGCGAATTTGACTCAGGTATTGGCGAACTGGCCGATGCCGCCACCGCGCTTGACTGGCTTCAGGCCAAAAACCCGACCGCCTCGCAATTCTGGGTCGCCGGTTATTCCTTCGGGGCCTATATCGGCATGCAGCTTCTGATGCGCCGCCCTGAAACCGATGGCTTTATTTCGGTGTCACCGCCAACAAATGCCTATGATTTCAGCTTTCTGGCACCCTGTCCGGCATCTGGCCTGTTCCTGCACGGCGCCAATGACACCATTGTCCCGCCGCCCGAAGTTGACCGCGTCGTTGCCAAGCTTCGCTCACAAAAAGGCATCATCATCGATCATGAACTGGTCGATAATGCCAACCACTTCTGGAACGACCAGCTTTCCGAAGTCGAATATCATGTCGGTTCTTATCTCGATCGCCGTCTGGCCGAAAAAGCCGAAGACTAATGACCGTGCGGCGGCTGTTCTTACCCGGCGCCTCAGGCGATGCCCGGATATGGCAGCCGCTGTCCGACCTTTTGCCAGAGGCCGACAGCCGCTTCATCAGCTGGCCGGGCCTTGGCAACCAGCCACATGATCCCGCCATTACCGGTTTTGACGACCTCATTCCCTTAGCCGAAAGTCATATGGGGGACGGGCCGGTCGATATATTCGCCCAATCCATGGGCGGGGTCATCGCCCTACATCTGGCGCGCAAGTACCCGAAACAAGTGCGCAAACTGATTTTGGCCGTGACCTCAGGCGGCTTTGACATGAGCGGCATAGACCGCTTCAACTGGCGGCCGGACTATCGCCGTACCTTCCCCGATGCGGCCCAATGGATCACGGACTATGTACCGCCCTCCGACATCGAACTGCCGGACGTGACCCAGCCTTGCCTTTTGCTTTTTGGTGACAATGACCCGATAAGCCCCGTGGAAACCGGACACCTTCTCAAATCCATGCTGCCGGATACAAGATTACATATTGTCTCCGGCGGCTCACATGACCTGATCCATGGCCACACCAACGATCTTGCGCCGGTGGTTAGTGATTTCCTGAAGGCTTAGCCAAAATACCACCCGTCAGAGGCACCTTCACCCCCGTCGTATTCGGATACGAAATCGGCAAGTCCCTCACCGACCGCGCCGCCATATAGGCAAAGGCTTCGGCCTCAATCGCCCCGCCACGCCAGCCCATGTCTTCGGCAATTTTCACCGGCCCAAGATCACTCAGGCGCTCGCGTAACACCTTGACGAGATGCGTATTATTTCGCCCCCCACCACACAAAACAATAGCTTGCGGTTTAAAACCAAACCTCTCGATTTCATATCGCAAGCTTTCGACCGTAAAGCCCAGAAGTGTGGCCATCCCGCCCTCAAACCCCAATCCAGAAACGCCTTCAAGTGTGAAGTCATAGCGATCCAGAGACTTAGGGGCAGAGGCCTGAAAATAGGGATGCGCAAGATACTGTGCAACAACATCTTCCCGCACCACGCCACGCGCCGCCACAGCACCGTTTTCATCAAACAGCTTGCCGGTATGCTGGCGCATCCACTGATCCATCAGACCACTGGCCGGACCGGTATCAAGCGCATACAGGTCATCTTCGGTAATGACCGTGATATTGGCCACGCCCCCCAGATTGACCACCACGACCGGCAGGGCAACACCCGCCGCGTGCACCAGCGCACGGTGATACACAGGCGCCAGAGGCGCCCCCTCACCGCCCGACGCCATATCAGCCTGCCGGAAATCGGACACCACGGGCACGCCGGTCAGATCCGCAAAGCGCTGACCGTCAAAAAGCTGAACCGTGCGGCCATTGACGCCATCCTTAGGACGCTCATGCAAAACCGTCTGGCCATGCACGCCCAAAAGGTCGAAATCCGCCAGTTTCAAACCGTTCTCGGCCACAAAGGCCAATAATGACTGGTGGTGGAAATCGACAATCACCCGCCGCGCCGCGTTGAAAATCTCAGGCTCCGGCGTACCACGCGGCCAGTTGAGCGCCGCCTGCGTCGCCGCCTCAATCACACTGCGTACCTCCGGCGGCATAGGCTTTTCGGCGAACGGCCCAAAGGTCACTTGTGCTTCGCCATCGGTATCCAGAACCGCCATATCGATACCATCAAGCGAGGTGCCGGTCATAAAGCCGATAATTTTCATCTGAAATACCTATGGAAAAGCAAGGTGCGCATGGTAAAGGCACAGTCGTATTCCATAACGCTTACAAGTAAAAGATCATGACCACCTTCAAATCCGATTTCCTCAACATCCTTCAATCGCGCGGGTTCATCCACCAGTGCACGGATGCGGAAGCCTTAGATGCTCTGGCTTCTGCCGGAACCATCACGGCCTATAGCGGATATGACGCCACGGCTTCGTCGCTGCATGCGGGCCATCTGGTTCAGATCATGATGCTTTACTGGCTGCAAAAGACCGGCCACCGCCCGATCGTCCTGATGGGCGGCGGCACCACCAAGGTCGGCGATCCGACCTTTAAGGACACCCAGCGCCCGCTGCTGACCGACGATCAGATTCAGGCCAATATGGACGGTATCAAATCCGTCTTTACCAACTTCCTGACCTTTGGTGACGGCCCGACCGACGCCATCATGGTCAATAATAACGACTGGCTGTCTGAATTCGGTTACATTGAATTTCTGCGCAACTTCGGTACGCATTTCACCATCAACCGCATGCTGACCTTTGATTCCGTCAAGCTGCGCCTTGAGCGCGAACAGCCGATGACCTTCCTTGAGTTCAACTACATGCTCATGCAGGCCGTCGATTACCGTGAACTGAACTCCAAATACGGCTGCGTCCTGCAAATGGGTGGCTCGGATCAGTGGGGTAACATCGTCAACGGCGTTGAACTGACGCGTCGCCTCAATCAGAAACCAGCCTTTGGCCTGACGACTCCGCTCCTGACCACCGCTTCGGGGGCCAAGATGGGCAAGACCCTGGGCGGGGCCGTGTGGCTCAATGCCGATGCGCTTTCGCCCTATGATTACTGGCAATACTGGCGCAATGCCGAAGACGCCGATGTCGGTAAGTTCCTTAAGCTGTTTACCGATATTCCGCTCGACGAAATTGCCCGCCTTGAAAAGCTTGAGGGCGCGGAAATCAACGAGGCCAAGAAGATACTGGCCGATGCCGCCACCCGCATGGTGCATGGCGAGGCCGCGGCGCAAACCGCCCGCGACACCGCCCAAAAAGCGTTTGAACAAGGCGTGCTGTCGGCTGACCTGCCGACGGTTGAAATTGCGCGTTCTGATCTTGAATCCGGCATCATGCTGGCGGCTCTGGCGACCCAGATTGGCCTGACCCAGTCAAACGGCGAAGCCCGTCGTCTGGCACAGGGCGGCGGCCTGCGGGTCAATGACGCGGCCATCACCGATGGCAACCAGTCCGTGACCCTGAACGACCTCAATAGCGATGGCGTCATCAAGGTCTCGCAGGGCAAGAAAAAGATCGTCCTCGTAAAGCCGGTCTGATCATGACGCGGATCAACTGTGTGCCGCCGTCCGAGCTGAGCGGCCCGCATCTGGTGGCCGAATATCGCGAATTGCCGCGTATATTCGCGCTGGTGCGGGCGGCGTCGGAACGCGGCGAAACGCCGGATGATCCGCGTAATCCCCGCACCTATGTGCTGGGCAAGGGGCATGTACGCTT
>JBCEBX010000106.1:1646-5197 GCA_039206455.1 Asticcacaulis sp. | reverse complement strand
CATCAGGCCGACATGGTGGTGCTGGTCGATGGCGCGCAGGGCGTGGTGCACTTCCCCGCCGACGTGCAGCAGCTCGATATCGATTTTTACGCTTTCTCCGGCCATAAACTCTATGGCCCAAACGGCATTGGCGGTATTTTCAAGGATACGCGCAAACAGGCCAAACCCGCCGCCACGGAAATGGTCGGGCACGTCCTGCATTTCGATGGGGTTACGCAGGTCAGGCTTATCGGAGCCGTACTTGGCAATCGATTCCTTATAGGGGATGCGCTGGAACGGATAAGGCGACACGCGCTTGCCTTCGCCAAATTCGGTGAACAGTCCGTGCATCAAAGGCTCGATCGAGGCGAACACGTCTTCCTGCGTCACAAAGCTCATCTCGACATCGAGTTGATAGAATTCAAGCGAACGGTCAGCGCGAAGGTCTTCGTCACGGAAGCACGGTGCAATCTGGAAGTAACGGTCAAAGCCCGACACCATCAGCAACTGCTTGAACTGCTGCGGCGCCTGAGGCAGGGCATAGAACTTGCCCGGATGCATACGTGACGGCACAAGGAAGTCACGCGCGCCTTCGGGCGATGATGCCGTCAGAATCGGGGTCTGATACTCAAGGAAGCCCTGCTCAACCATGCGGGTGCGGATCGATTGAATGACACGCGAACGCAGGACAATGTTCTTGTGCAGGGTCTCACGGCGCAGATCGAGGAAACGGTTTTTCAAACGGATTTCTTCGGGATATTCCGGCTCGCCAAATACCGGCAGGGGCAGTTCGGCGGCTTCAGAAAGCACTTCGACGTCTGAGACGCGCACTTCGATCTCACCGGTTGGCAGATTGGCGTTCACCGTCTCGGCTTCACGGGCCACAACCACGCCATCAATGCGGATAACGCTTTCGGCCCGCAGGCGCTCAACCTTGGCAAACCCCGCACTTTCGGGGTTGAATACCAGCTGCGTCAGACCATAGTGGTCGCGCACATCAATAAACAAAAGACCGCCATGGTCGCGCTTACGATGCACCCAGCCTGACAGGCGTACGTTTTGACCAGCATCCGATAGACGCAGGGCGGCACAGGTATGGGAACGATAAATATGCATGAAAGTCTCTGAATCCGGCAGACAAAATGTTTGGGCGCAGGACACATGAACCCCGCGCCTTGTCAAGCTTTTTCGGGAAATGTCAGGGTGAAACGACGGCACATTTCCCCTGTCTTATCCCCGCTTTAACCCGCAATTATCAAAACGGCCCACATTGCCACGCCGCACGGCTCTGCTTACATAGAGTGTACGAACTGCACCGGATTTAAGGCCACTCGTGTCTCAGCAATTGCCCCTCGACCTGACAACGCCGTCGCGCTTTGAAACGAAGGACTATGTCGTTTCAAACGCCAATGCGGAACTGCATGCGCTTCTGACGGGGTATAGTGACTGGCTGAACCCGCATATGTTTCTGGTCGGGCCGGAAGGTTCGGGCAAGACCCACACAGCGCATGTCTTCGCCCGTCTGTGTAACGGGGCCTTTCTGCAGCCTGATGATCTGCTGCCACAGGACGAGAACTGTTTTGTGGTGGATGACGCTGACCGGTTCGATCAGGAAGACCTGTTTCATCTGTGTAACCGCACGGCGGCGGAAAATGGCCGTCTGTTGCTACTGTCACGCCATCACCCCCTACAATGGCAGATAAAGGTGCCTGACCTCCGGTCGCGGCTTCTGGCCATGCGAATTATTGACATGCCGCAACCGGATGATGAGGGTATTAAGGCTGTCCTCAAAAGCCGATTTGCAGCGCGGGCCATCACGCCTTCGGATGAGTTTCTCGACTATCTGAGCCGACGCATCGATCGCAGTTTTTCCGAAATTCAAAAAATTGTCACAGAAATCGAGGCATATGCCGGAGGCCGGGCTTTTACGCGTGCTCTGGCCCGTGAATATATTGAAAAGACCGAAAATTTGTCTTGGTTAAGTGACGGGGATGCGATTTAATTTCCCCGTACAATAAGAGGATACAGAACGCCATGTCGGCTCCTGATGCAGTCAAGGGAACATCTGAACTTTCCGGGGAGCGGCAGATCAATACCGTAAGTGCTGAAGCGCCGCATGTGCCTCAGGCTAACCTCGATCTCGATGCGCTCGAAACACTTGGTGATGTTCTCTATATTAATCGCGAACTGTCCTGGCTGGCTTTTAACCGGCGCGTGATCGAGGAAGCCGAAACTCCGCGTCATCCCCTGCTTGAACGGCTGCGGTTCTTATCGATCTCAGCCAACAATCTCGATGAATTCTACATGGTGCGGGTCGCCGGTCTTCAGGGACAGGTCCGCGAAGGTGTGCGCATCCTGTCCGAGGATGGCCATACCCCCGCCGAACAGCTTGAGGCCGTCAACAAGGTCGCCTCAAGCCTGATGCTCAAGCAGCAGAGCATCTGGTCGCGCCTGCGTGAAGAACTGGCCGAAAGCGGCTCGCAACTTATCGACCATAAGAACATTAATAAGACGGATCGCATCTGGCTGGAGAAACGGTTCAATGAGCAACTGTTTCCAGTTCTGACGCCATTGGCAGTCGATCCGGCGCACCCCTTCCCCTTTATTCCCAATCTGGGATTTTCTATTGCGCTCAAACTATTGCGCCGGTCTGATCAGAAGCTACTTTATGCGTTGATACCCATTCCGACGGGCGTGAAACGGTTCTGGGAAATCGGAAATGTCTCGCGCGGATCGAACACAAAGCGCAAGTTCATCACCCTTGAAGGGCTGGTGATGATGTTCGTCAATCAGATTTTTCCGGGCTTTGATATCTTGGGCAAGGGTGTGTTTCGTATCGTGCGTGACAGCGATATTGAAATGGAAGAAGAGGCCGAAGATCTGGTGCGCGAGTTTGAGGCCCTGCTCAAACAAAGGCGTCTGGGGTCTGTGGTACGCGTCAAGATATCGCAAACCATGCCGGATGATCTGCGAGAATTCCTCATTGAGCAGCTTCATGCCAAACCGGAAGATGTCGTTGTTATTAATGGCATTTTGGGCATGGCTGAACTGTCCCAGCTCATTCCGCCTGATCGCAATGACCTGAAGTTCAAGCCCTATACACCCCGTTTCCCTGAGCGTATTCGCGATTCAGGCGGCGATATTTTCTCAGCTATTCGTGAGAAAGACATTCTGGTTCACCACCCGTTCGAAAGTTTCGATGCGGTGGTGCAGTTTTTGCGTCAGTCAGCACGCGATCCGAATGTCATCGCCATCAAACAGACCCTTTATCGCACATCGAAGGACTCGCCGATTGTTGCCGCTCTGATTGAGGCAGCCGAACAGGGGAAAAATGTCACGGCGCTGGTGGAGATCAAGGCGCGTTTTGACGAAGAAGCGAACCTGAAGTGGGCACGGGCCATGGAGCGGGCGGGCGTGCATGTGGTTTACGGATTTGTAGAATATAAAACCCATGCAAAACTGTCAGTTGTCGCCAGACGTGAAGGTGACACCTTAAGAACCTATTGCCACTTCGGTACGGGCAATTATCATCCGGTTACCGCCAAGGTCTATACAGACCTCAGCCTGTTTAC
>JBCEBX010000106.1:0-1636 GCA_039206455.1 Asticcacaulis sp. | reverse complement strand
GTTTACAGCCAATCCGGCGCTTGGGCGCGATGCCATGCGCATCTTTAATTTCATCACCGGCTATGCCCGGCCTGATGTGATGGAAAAACTCTATTTCTCGCCGGTAACACTGAAAAAAGGCCTGACCTATCTGATTGATCAGGAAATTCATAACGCCACGGCTGGTAAGCCTGCGCAGATATGGGCCAAGATGAACTCACTGGTCGATCCGGTGATTATCCGCAAGCTTTATCAGGCCTCACAGGCAGGCGTACAGATTGATCTGATTATTCGGGGCATTTGCTGCCTTCGACCGGGCGTGCCCGGTTATTCGGATAACATCCGCGTGCAATCCATTGTGGGGCGCTTTCTGGAGCATACGCGCATTGTCTGCTTTGGTAACGGTCAGGAACTACCGTCCGATCAGGCGCGGGTCTATATTTCATCGGCCGACTGGATGAGCCGCAACCTTGATCGTCGGGTTGAGGTGCTGATACCGGTTGAAAACCCGACCGTGCACCGTCAGGTTCTGGATCAGATCATGGTCGCCAATATGAACGACGAAGCCCAGACCTGGCATCTCAATTCGGATGGTAGTTATTACCGGCACGACGTATCACATCTGGAAAAACCGTTCTCGGCCCACGATTATTTCATGACAAACCCCTCCCTGTCCGGTAGAGGTCGCGGCGTGAAAGATATGCCCCAGGCCTTTGATCATGTCGGTGTCCGTAAATAGTTCTGCGCCGACAGGCGTTACAGCTTCGTCAATCAGACCTCCGGTTGACAGCTACTTTTCCGGTGTCATTGACATCGGGTCAAATTCGGTGCGTCTGGTTATTTACCGCATTGAAGGCCGCTCGATCTGGCCGGTCTATAACGAAAAAGTTCTGGCGGGGCTGGGCAAGAACCTGTTTGTCACTGGCAAGCTCAATCCGGCCGGTTGTGAGGAAACCCTGATCGCCCTCAGGCGGTTCCGCGCCATCGTCGATTCCTACGCCCTTAGTCATGTGCATACCGTGGCGACCGCAGCTATACGTGAAGCCGAGGACGGGCCTGATTTTGCCCGTCAGATCGAAGCCCACAGCGGCTTTAAGGTGCGTATTCTAAGCGGTTCCGAAGAAGCCTTTTATTCCGCATCCGGCGTGGTGTGCGGCCATAATGAGGCCAGAGGCATAGTCGGTGATCTGGGTGGTTCCAGTCTGGAATTGCTGGCGCTTGAGGGCGAAGATGCGTTTAAAGGCATCACTCTGCCGCTCGGGCCTTTTGCGCTGGGGTCGCCCAAGCCAATTGATGTTCATAAAACGCGCGCTGAAATTATTAAAGTTCTGACACCACATAAGGCGAGATTCAGCCACCGTGAATTCCATGCAGTTGGCGGCGCCTGGCGCAATCTGGCGGTCATCTGGATGCAGCAAGCCAATTATCCGCTGGAAATTGTTCAGCAGTTTGAACTTCCTGCCCGCGAAGTCATCAATATCTGCGCTCTGATCGCCAGTCAGTCGCCATCGTCTCTGGAAAAGATTCGCGGTGTCACCAAACGGCGCATGGAAAACCTGTCCTATGCCGCGCTGGAACTTCAGTGCCTTACGGAATGTTTTGAATTTGAAACCGTCATCTTCTCGGCCAATGGCTTACGCGAAGGCCTGTTGTTTGA
>JBCEBX010000105.1:2193-5209 GCA_039206455.1 Asticcacaulis sp. | reverse complement strand
TTAAGGAAACGATCGCCGCCGCCGATCATGGCGGGCAGGCCTATACGTCGGCGCGCCTGATTTCGCGGGGCAAGCGTGAATTTACCTACGGTTTCTATGAAATTCGCGCCAAAATGCCGTGCGGGGTCGGGACATGGCCCGCGATCTGGATGCTGGGGACGACGGCGGGCTGGCCCGATGGCGGGGAAATCGACATTATGGAGCATGTTGGCCAGACGCCCGGTAAGGTGTTCGGCACGATCCATAACCGCTCGACCTATGGCACATGGGGCGTGGGCGCCGAGAAGGCCCTGCCTGAGGCCTGTAGCGCCTTCCATAATTTCCAGATCGAATGGACGGACGCGAAGATCGACTTCTTTATTGATGGTGAAAAATACCACACCTATGCCAATGCCGGTACGGGCAATGCCCAGTGGCCTTTTGACAAGCCGATGTATCTTTTGCTGAATATGGCCATCGGCGGCGATATGGCCGGGCCGGTCGATGATACGATTTTCCCGCGCACTTTTGAAATCGATTATGTGCGGGTGTATCAGAAACCGTAAACTGTGCCTATGATCAGGGTTCCTGTTGCGAGTCATAGTCTCCATGAACCCTGTCTATTCTGCCCTTGGCACGACGATCTTTACCACCATGTCCGGTCTGGCGACGCAACTGGGCGCGGTCAATCTGGGGCAGGGCTTTCCGGAGACGGACGGTTTCCCCGAAGTGCGTCGTGAAGCCGCGCGCGCCTTAATGGAAGCGTCCAACCAGTATCCGCCCATGAAAGGGATGCCGGTGCTGCTTGGGGCGGTGGCGGATTTTTACGAGCGGCGTCAGGGATTGCGCCTTGAGGCGGCACATAATGTGCTGATCACCTCAGGGGCGACCGAGGCCATAGCGGCGGCGATTTTCGCGCTGATCTCCGAAGGCGATGAGGTCATTGTTTTCGAGCCGATGTATGATGCCTATAAACCGCTGATTGAGCGGGCAGGCGGTGTGTGTGTATCGGTGCGTTTAAGCCCGCCGGACTGGCGCTTTGATGAAGCCATGCTGACGGCGGCTTTTACGCCACGCACTAAGGCGGTGATGATCACCACGCCGAACAATCCGACCACGCGTATGGTGTCGCGGGAGGACTGGGATTTGCTGGCGGGTTTCGTTACGGCGCATGAGGCCTATGTCATTTCCGATGAGGTGTGGGAAGAAACCGTCTTTGACGGGCGTGAACATGTCAGTGTGCTGAACGTCCTGCCCGATCACGGCATCAAGATCGGCTCGGCGGGCAAGATTTTTGCCCTGACCGGCTGGAAGGTCGGCTTTGTTTGTGCGGCCGCATCGCTGATTACCCAGATTGCCAAGGCGCATCAGTTCCTGACCTTTACCACGCCGCCTGCGTTACAGGCGGGGGTGGCCTTTGGGCTGGGGCTGCCGGACGAGCGGTTTATCGAGGCGCGCAACGCCCTTCAGGCGTCACGGGATTATTTGCGCGACGGGCTTGAGGCGGCGGGGTTTGTCACGCTTCCGGCGGATGGCACCTATTTCCTGAATATCGATCTGAAGGCGTCAGGGATTACGGTCAGTGCGTCGGATTTTGCGCTGAGGGCCGTGCATGAGGCGGGGGTGGCGACCATTCCGATGGATGCTTTTTGCGAGGGCGGGGCATCGATGTCGGTGGTGCGGTTGTGTTTTAGTAAGTCGGACGCGACCTTGCAGCGGGGGCTGGAGGGGCTGATAAAAGCCCGCGCGCTCTTTTAAAATAACGACAAAATTATGATGGTATGACATGTGACTTTGTGATGGTCGCGTCTTAGTCTATAGGGATGGACTTTGTTCGCGATTCGCGAGACGATTGTTTTTTTCTACTGAGGTTACGTGTCTTGACATCTGCGTCTGCCCAAGCCCTGAGACAACCCCGCCGTCGCCCGCGTCTGGCTGTGGCCGTGGTCGAAGATCTGGTGACCGCGATTGTTACCGAAGTCTATCCGGTGGGCTCTGCTCTGCCGCCGGAAAATGTGCTGTGTGACATGTACGAGGTCAGCCGCACCGTGGTGCGTGAAGCGACGACAGCGTTGACGGAAAAAGGACTGGTGGTCAGCCAGCAGGGGCGCGGCACGATCATTCAGGATGACAGCCACTGGAACCTGCTTGATCCTATGGTGCTGGGGGCCTTGTTCCAGCGTGAGGACGGCCTGAGCTATCTGGATAATCTGGTGGAAATCCGCACTGCGCTTGAGGCGTCGATGTGCGCCAAGGCGGCGCGTAATTTGACACCTGCGGATGCGGCGGCGCTGACGGCGCAGATGAAAAAGCTTAAGGGTCTGATCGAGACGCCAGCGGCCTATGTGCATGAGGATGTGGTGCTGCATGACATTCTGATGGATATTTCCGGTGACCGCCTGTCGAAGGCGATCATTGGCACTATTCAGGGCAAGGCGCTGAAAAACATAACCTATTCTGGTAAGCTGAATGTCGAGCACATCAAGGCGACGCATGAGGCGCATGAGCTGATTGCCGATGCTATTTTGCGCCGCGATCCCGATGGGGCCGCCAAGGCGATGCGCGACCATATTCAGGGGTCGTGGTTGAAACGCCGCCCGAACCGAATTGGGAAATAGCTAAGGGGGGGTATCTGCCATGAAGGCAATTATAACGCTTATTATGGTATTATACGCATTTCCAGCTGTTACGTACGGCGCGACAATCGCTGTTTGTGGCGAACAAAGCGGAAAATCATACTTCCCATATGCTGGCATGACGCCGTCTACTCAAGCGGGTTGGCACGATAACGGGATATCTGATGGTATGACGCTCTGGCCTACACGGATGCGGGTGAATTTGACCTGCTATTCTATGATGCAACTAAGGCAATCAGGTCGACCGTAGGCGAAGGTGGTTATGTCAGCTACCTTCATATTGGCGACAAGTTAGCATCTTTTATCGTTCATTCGTCCGATACATCATTTGATGTTTATAGTTTCATAGAAACTGATGCGGGCATTTATGAAATGACACGTACCGCAAACAGGATGAACGA
>JBCEBX010000105.1:0-2183 GCA_039206455.1 Asticcacaulis sp. | reverse complement strand
GAACGAAGAATACTTCCCAAATTTTTCAGTCTTTACGGCAAAGTGCTCAGAGCTAAATTTCGACGCGTTAAACAACATTCTTTCTGAGCGCGATGCAGCGGCTGCAGTAGCAGCAGCAAAAGAAGCCGCCCAAGCCGCCCAGAAGGCTGCCGAAGCAGCCAGATCGGCAGCTAACAGGACTGAGTGATATGGCCCCATAGCGCCGAAGTATTAGGCGGTAGGTTACATATCTTAGTTTGGACTTAACCCTCGTGACGCAAAAACCCCTCCCTGCTGAAACAGGGAGGGGTTTTTGTTTATGGGCGCGGCATAAGCCCCCGATCAATCGCCGCCGCATAGGCTTTTTGAATATAGTCCATAAGGGTAAGCGATGACGGGGACGCGGCGGCAAAGGCTTGGGTTTCCAATGCTTCGCGAGCAAGATCACGCAGTTTCAGATTCAGTTCATGACTGCCGACGGTCGCTTTGTTAACCTGAGTCATCCAGCGAACGGCCAGATCCACCGCTTCGGCGGAATCCGGTGCGGTATGGGTCAGGATAAGGTTCTTGGCTTCAAGGTTCAGGCTATCCCATGTCGTATCAGGCTGATCCATGCCGTTAAAGCCATTGGCCGTAAGGGTTTCCTGGTCTTCGGGCGTCAGATGTTTGGCCGCAAGGGCTTCATAGGTGTTTTTCACGCTATTGGTGGTCATGACGGTGTTCCTTGTCAAATCAATGAGATCGTCCGACGAGAGATGACCGGTTTCACCAAGCTTTGTGCGTGCCGCCTTTACCAGATGAAGCGCGCGTTCGATGCTTTTCCGCTGCTGCGTCAGCAGGGCTTCGTGCAGGGCAAGGAAATCATCCAGCCCCGCCGTGCGGCCTGACATCAGTTCGCCTATGCGCCCCAGCGACAGGCCAAAGCTTTTGAGGGCGATGACCTGTTGCAGTCGGGCGATCTGAAGCGGGCCATAAACGCGCCAGTCTGCCGGTGTGCGTTCAGGGATGACAAGGCCTCTGGCCTCATAGAGGCGTAAGGCCTTGGGGCTGATGCCGAAGCGGCGGGCGGTTTCAGTCAGGCTCAGGTAGCTGTGAGGTGTCTTGGTCATAGGGTTTGTCTCCGGACACCGTATCTGTCAGGCCTGCCCCTGGGGCAGGCGCAAGAGGGTTTGTTCAAAAATTCTGGTGTGGAGCCTGCCATGACTGTGGATACAGAAAAACCCCTTCCTGTGGAAACAGGAAGGGGTTTTTCTTTTGGCCTGAGGGTTAGAGGGGCGTGGGCCTCAGAGCAGGATACCCCTCCGTCACCGCTGCGCGGCGACACCTCCCCGCAAAGCAGGGAGGAGAAAACACAGCCCTAGAAGGTGGTGCGGCCACCCGAGGTGTCGAAGGTCGAGGCCGTGGTGAACGAGCATTCTTCGGACACCATGAAGGTGACCATGGATGCGGATTCTTCAACGAAGCCCAGACGGCCCATCGGGATTTTCGAGCGCATATAGTCGACTTGCGACTGCGGGAGCTGCGCCAGAATCGGCGATTCAAAGGTGGCCGGTGTCAGGGCATTGACGATCACGCCCTTGCCTGCCAGTTCCTTGCCCAGCGACTTGGTGAAGCCGATGACGCCTGCCTTGGAGGCCGAATAGGCCGAGGCGTTGGGGTTGCCTTCCTTACCGGCGACCGAGGCGATGTTGGCAATACGGCCATAGCCGTTTTCCAGCATATAGGGGACAACTTCACGGTTGCAGTAGAACAGGCCGTTGAGGTTGATGTCGATCACGCGCTGCCAGCTGTCGAGCGGGAATTCCCATACGGGCACCGTTGCACCGGTGATACCGGCGGAGCAGACGAGAATGTCGATCTTACCCAGAATCTCTTTCGATTGTGCCGCACCGGCCTTAACGGCTTCGGGGTTCGAGATGTCGAGAGCGACCGTACCGGACGCGCCGGTTTCAGCCTGCGCGGCTTCAAGGGCAGCAGCGTTGAGATCCCACAGAACGACCTTGCCGCCTTCGGCGACGATGCGTTTCGCGGTTTCCTTACCGAGGCCGGAGGCGCCGCCGGTGATGATGGCGCAGCGGTTTTCAAAGCGATTTGCGTAAGTCATTAGTCAATGATCTCCAGACCTTCGAGCGAGAACGGCACAACCGTCTGGCGCTGTTCACCCAGTTTCGACACGCCAAGATGAATCTTGTCGCCTTCCTGCA
>JBCEBX010000104.1:0-5232 GCA_039206455.1 Asticcacaulis sp. | reverse complement strand
TTATGCCGCCAAAAAAGGTCAGTCCGTTGCCGCCGTAAAGGGCGTCAGTTTTGATATTGCCAAGGGGGAAACGGTCGGCCTGGTTGGTGAATCCGGTTGCGGAAAGTCCACCTTGTCACGCACCATATTGCGGTTGTTGCAACCTTCGTCCGGCCAGATACTGTTTGAAGGCAAAGAGATTTCCCGTCTGGGTAATGAAGCTCTGCGCCCCTACCGACGCCGGATGCAGATGATCTTTCAGGACTCTTACGGTTCGCTCAATCCGCGCCATCGTATCGGCGACATCATGCAGCAAACCCTTAAGGTCAACGGGGTGGCGGACGCTGAGGAGCGGCAGAAGCGCATCTATGAACTGATCGACCGCGTACGCCTGCCGCGTGAGACTCTGAGCCGGTATCCGCATGAATTTTCCGGTGGTCAGCGGCAAAGAGTCGGCATTGCCCGCGCCTTGTTGCTCAGGCCTTCATTGCTGATCTGTGATGAACCGGCGTCATCACTGGATCTGCCCATTCAGGCACAGGTGCTGAACCTGCTGGTGGAGCTTAAGGCCGAGTTCGGCCTGTCCTATCTGTTCATTTCGCACGACCTGTCGGTTGTACGCTATATGGCTGACCGCGTGCTGGTGATGCAGGCCGGTCAGATTGTCGAACAGGGCGATCACCTCCAGATATGGGAAGCGCCCGGACATCCCTATACCCGCAGCCTGATCGCAGCAGTGCCGGGCATGGGTTTGCGTGTGGCGAAGGCCCGCAAGACAGAGTTGGAGCCACCTGTACCGTCATTTGAGGCGGCTGACACTACGGTCTGATCCGGCCCCAGAGCCGGGTGACTTTGGATGAAAGCGCTACCTTGTTCTAATTTTTTGTTTGATCGCAATGCTTTCGCGGAAAAACCGCTGCACGGGGTTTTCGCACATTGCTCTAATTATCGGAGTATAGTCATGAAATATCGTTCGGTCGGCAAAAGCGGTCTGAAGGTGTCCGAGCTTGGGCTGGGCACCATGTTGTTCGGCAGTTTCGCCGATGAAGCCACCTCGCTCAATATTCTCGCCAAGGCGCGTGAACAGGGTGTCAATTTCATAGACAGTGCCGAGGTTTATGTCGGTGGCGTAGCGGAAACGATCATCGGCAAGGCTATCGCCAAAGACCGTGATAACTGGGTCATCGGCACCAAGGCATCACCGGGCGCACCGGCTGAGGCCCCGCATCAGCGCGGCCTGTCGCGCCGGTCGTTGTTTCGCAAGGTCGAAGGCAGTCTGAAGCGTCTTGGGACGGACTATATCGACATTTACTATCCGCATCGCGAAGACCTGCAAACGCCGATTGAGGAAACCGCAGAGGCGCTTGGGGAACTCGTAAAACAGGGTAAAATTCGTTATTACGGCATCTCCAATCACCAGAGCTGGAAGCTGGCGGAATACAGCCGTCTGGCCGATCTGGCGGGACAGCCGCGCCCCATAGCCTCCCAGCTTTGTTATAACGCATTTGATCGTCGGCCCGAGAAGGATCATTTTCATATCACCGATCATTATGGCATTGGCAATGTGGTCTACAGCCCACTGGCGCGCGGGATTCTGACGGGCAAGTATAAACCCGACGAAGCGCCGCCGGAAGATACGCGCGCGGGTCGCAAGGATAAGAAGCTTTACCAGACCGAATGGCGTCCTGAATCGCTTGAGGCGGCTCAAACCCTTAAAAAGCATGCAGAAGCGCGTGGGGTAAGTGCCGCAGAGTTTGCCTTTGCGTGGGTGCTGAACAATGCGTCCGTATCTTCGGTTATCGCGGGGCCGCGCACCGAAGCACAGTGGGACAGCTATGTGAAGGCGCTGGATTTTATCCTGACACCAGAAGATGAGGCGCTGGTGGATTCTCTGGTGCCGCCCGGCTTTGCTTCGACGCACGGCTATGCCGACCCGGCCGATACCAAACCTCTGCGGCGTCTGGTGGGGCTGAGATAAACGGCCATGGCTTCAATTGTCAGGGCGCTGTTAAATCCGAATTACCGGCTCTATTTCGGTGGCCAGATCGTATCGATTATCGGCAACTGGATGCAACAGATTGCCCTGTCATGGCTGATCTATCGCCTGACAGATTCCACACTCATGTTAGGCATGGTGCTGTTTGCCGGTCAGTTTCCCAATCTGCTGCTGGCCCCGTTGGGCGGGGTTTTGTCTGACCGCTTTCCGCGCCGGAAACTATTGATGGTCACGACAAGCCTGTCGGCGCTTCAGGCCGGTATCCTGGCGATCCTCAGTCTGACGGGGTATTTGCAACCACCAGTGATTGTCGTCATGGCGCTGGTGCTGGGGATGATCAACGGCGTCGATCAGCCGATCCGGCAATCGTTTATTCCCGAACTGGTCGAGCGGCGTGAAGATATTGCTAATGCGGTGGCGCTGACATCTTTCACCATCCATTCCTCGCGCTTTATCGGGCCGGTGATTGGTGGATTTGTGGTGGCGACCTTGGGCGAGGCGGCCTGTTTCGGATTGAATGCCCTGTCCTATGTCGGGGTGCTGTGGGCCCTGGGGGTCATGCGTATCCACAAGCTTGTGCCTGCGGTGAATCGGACAGTTGGTGATGCTTTGCGCGAAGGCATCCAATATGTGTCCGGGCATCGGGCCATAAGGCTGCTGATTTTCATCGTTACGGTCATGGCGCTGTGCAGCGGATCGTATCAGGTTCTGCTGCCCTATTTTGCCCGTGATGTGTTTCACGGCGATGTGTCAGCGTTTGGTTTAATGACGGCGGCGGCGGGGCTGGGGGCCTGTCTGGGAACGATTTTTCTGGCGTCACGGCGCAGTATTGACGGTATGGAGGTCAGGATCATCCTGTTTTCGGCCGTGGTGGCAGTGGCCTTGTCCGTGTTTGTCCTGACCACGGTCTTTGCCGTGGCCATTGCCGCCCTTATGGTCATGGGTTTTTGTTCAATCAATACGGTGGCCGCGAGCAATGCCCTGATCCAGTCTCTTGTAGAAGACCAGATGCGCGGGCGGGTGATGGCGATTTTTTCAATGGCCTTTTTCGGCATTACGCCGGTCGGCAATCTGCTGGTCGGCTTTTCCGCCAGATATATCGGCGCAAAACCGACACTGCTTATGTGCGCCTCGGTTATCGGTCTGATGTCGTTCAGCGCCTGGCGTGCGCGATCGCGCATTGATTTTTCCTTGCCCCCGATAGGTGCGCCTTTGGGGGGAAGTCCTGCATCTGTGGCTGGTGTGGCCGATGGTGCGGGCAAACCCTAGAGATTACCCATGCCTTTTGCCTCGCTTTTGAAGGCCCGTTACGGTGTACCTGCGGATATCAATACAGATAATGTAACCGGGGTCATTCTCGGGCAACTGGCGCATCGCTCGGTGCGGGGTTTCACACCTCAACCCTTGCCCGAAGGAACGCTTGAAGCGGCCATAGCGGCGGCTCAGTCAGCGGCTACCTCCTCAAATCTTCAGCAATGGAGTGTGGTGGCTGTGCAGTCCGAAGCGGGCAAGCAGGTCTTTTATAACCTGTGCAATCGCCAACAGCCCATCCTTGAGGCACCGGCGTTTCTGGTGTGGCTGGTCGATCAGTCGCGCCTTGAGCGTCTGGCGCAGCGCGAAGGGGAGGCGGCACAGGCACTGGCCTATTTCGAGACCTTTGTCGAAGGTGTGGTGGATACCACTCTGGCCGCACAAAACGCGGTTGTGGCGCTGGAATCCTTTGGTCTGGGCACGGTCTTTATCGGCAGTGTCCGTAATCATCCCGAAGCTATCGCCAAGGCACTGAACCTGCCGCCACGGGTCGTGCCGCTGTTTGGTCTGTGTGTCGGTTATCCGTCAGCTGAGGGGTTGGTGGGTGTGAAACCGAGATTGCCGCAATCGGCGATTCTGCATCGTGAAACCTATCAGGCGGATTCGGATGACACTGCCGATGCCTTTGAGGCCGTCACCCGCGATTATCAGGCCCGTGAAGGCCGCCCCGTGACGGGGTGGCGGCAACCGTCTCTGGCGCGTATTATCTCAACGGATCGTTTTACCGGACGCGAACGTCTGCGTCCCGCACTGGAGCGTCTGGGGATAGGCCTGAAATAGCGCGCCTAATCAGGACGCCCAATCAGGACGCGATGAGGCGGGCCTCGGGCAGATTGCTCTCATCGGCCCCGTCGGCGGCATGCAGGTCACGCCTTGCCGCAAAGGTTGGCAGGATGGGTGAGATCACCTTGTTCGAGCGCTTGGCCTGACCGCTAAGGACGGCGGCATCCAGATGCGGGGCCAGCATTTCAATCAACCGGTAGGCATAGTTCCGCAACAGCACGCCGCGCTGAATGGCCACCTTTGTGGTGCTAGGGCTAAAAGGCAGGTTTGTGCGGGACAATCTGACCAGCGTACCCGCCTGACCCAGACTGAGCGCCATTTCCGATACAATGCCCACACCCAACCCCATCTCGGCATAAGCCTTGATGACA
The DNA here is from genome assembly GCA_039206455.1 of Asticcacaulis sp. Taxonomy (GTDB): domain Bacteria; phylum Pseudomonadota; class Alphaproteobacteria; order Caulobacterales; family Caulobacteraceae; genus Asticcacaulis. Next base: position 792 of record JBCEBX010000104.1, on the reverse strand, counting down.
TCGGCGTCCATGGCGGTCAGGCGAATGTCCGGCCGCACGCCGGCACGTTCAAAGGCAGCGTCAATCTGGGGTCTGCCGGAAAAACCTGATGTGTAGGTTATAACCGGATAGGCGCTGATGTCCGCAAAGGTCGGATGGTCTATGTGGGTCAGCGGATGACCGGCAGGGACGACGACGGCATGTTCCCAACTGAAGCAGGAATAGGTCTCCAGTTCCGGAAACTGATCCAGTGCCTCGGTCGCGACCGCAATGTCGGCCTGCCCGCGGCTGAGGGATTGTGCGGCGGTGTTGGGGGTTACCTGACGCAGTTCAAGCTCAACTTCGGGATACAGGCGCGTGAACTGGCTCAGGATGCGCGGCAGGACGTAACGCGATTGGTTATGCGTTGCCATAATAACTAGCCGCCCCTTGTCCTGATCCGTAAACTGTTTGGACAGGCGTTTAAGGTTTTCGGTCTCGAACAGGACCTTCTCGATAAGGCGGACGGCATTATCACCCGCAGGCGTCACATCGATCAGGCGTTTGCCACGCCGTACGAATATCTCGATGCCCAGTTCGGCCTCAAGTTCCTTGATCTGCTTGCTGACGCCGGACTGAGAGGTGTGCAAGGCATTGGCCACCTCAGTCAGATTAAGATTATTATGTACGGCCGCGCGGACATATTTGAGTTGCTGAAAGTTCATGCGGAAATATTTGGCCTGTAATACGTCCATCGGGACAAGGGCGGGGAACGGCGCATCGCCGTCTTGCCAAACCGGGCATGTATTATGGGTTATATTCCTATCATATAAG
>JBCEBX010000103.1:0-5253 GCA_039206455.1 Asticcacaulis sp. | reverse complement strand
ATCCTGAACCGACTGCGTGGTAGCCGCTGTTGGCGGCGGAGGCGGTGGTGGTGGTGGGGCCTGAGTGGTTGAGGGTGGTGGCGGCAGATTGGTGGAGGTAATCGCCCCCTGACTGCCTGTGCCGGTAACGGCTGGCCCCTGATCGGAGACCTGAGGTACACTGGCCTCTGGGGCGGTCGGCATGGGGATAGGCTGCGTCGAGGCCGGGCGGTCTTCCATATAGACCGGATATTGCGGCTTCACTGTCCGGTTAGTGGTGCAGCCCATAAGGCACAGCGCACTCACCAGACCAATGCCGCCTGCGATCCACTGCCCTGACCGTGGCTTTACGGTTTGAATTTCACGGGTCACGGCGCGCATCAATATATCTCCCGACACAAAAGGCTTAACGGTTCATTCACGATACTTATGTGCCAATTATGGATAACGAAAGGTTATCAAGGCCGTTAATCGGCAGGGGGATAGGGGATTATAAGCAAAAAAATTAGTCTGCTTCGCATCTGTCAGGCTGTGGGCGGACATTAAGTCACAGGAGGGGGACGCAGACGTGTCGCCCGCAAATCAGAGGACACGCTATGGAAAACCTGTTTCACGCCTATTGGTGGCTGATATTCCCTATATTCGGCATGGCCGTCAGTTTCTTCGGGCTTTATACCTATCAGAAGGTGCGCACCGAGAAAATCAAACTGATCAAACACTATATTGATCAGGGTAAGGAACCGCCACCGGCGCTTCTGGCGGCGCTCGGGGATTCGAATACGCCAAGCCCCAGCAAAAGCCCGCAAGAATCGCTGACGACGCTGGCGGTCTTCGCTGCTCTGGCGGCTGCTTTTGGTTATTTCGGCTTTACGGAGAATGAAAAAATCTTCATCGCCATGTCGATTGGCTTTGGGATAGGCGCGATTGCGGCCCTGATATCCGCCATCATCAAACACAAGCAAGGCAAGGACTGATCCATGTCCGAGGCCCTGTGTGAAAGGGCACGCAAAGGTTCGTCACAGGCTTTTGCGCAACTGGTGTCCGAACACCAGCAGGCGGTGCGATTGTTCCTCAGACGGCTGGTATCTGTCCCCGAAGATGCCGACGATCTGGCGCAGGAAAGCTTTGTCACCGCCTGGCAGAAACTTGACGCCCTTGAGCAAGGCGTCTCTTTTCGTACCTTTGTCTGTGGCATTGCCTATCGTAAGGCATTGAATGCGCGCCGCAAATGGCAGCGCCATAGCACGCGTGACACCCAATGGTTCGGCCTTCAGACGCAATCGGAACGTCCGGCCCATGAGACACGTCTGTCGCTTGAGGCGGCTCTGGGGCAATTGCCGCTGGAACAGCGGGCCGCCATATGTCTGTGTGTGGCGGAAAACCATAGCCACACGGAGGCCGCCGCCATTCTGGGGCTTCCCATCGGTACGGTAAAGTCGCATATTAAAAGGGGGCGTGAGCGCCTGTGTGAATTACTTGGAGTAGCTGACCATGACCACTGATCCGCTGAAAGTCATGTTCGAAGCCGATGCCGCCCAGAGAGCAAAAGTTCCCGCGCGCGATCCGGCCTTCCAGATTCGGGTGATTGAAGCCATTCAGCATCGCGATTACCGCGTCAGACAATTGCGTCTTCTGACAGGGGGTATACTTGCCTGCATCATCATGGCCTTGCTTGCCCCCTATTTGTCGTCTGTCGGGGACTATTTTAACCACGACACCCTGACGAGTCTTGGGGTGATGGTCACCCTGCCCGCCTTTATTCTGCTGTTCCGCAAGGGGCTTAAGCTTTAGGCGTCTTTGGCGACACCGGCAATCAGCGGCACAAAGCGTACCTCGCCCAGGTCTTCGGTCAGGTAAGTGTCGTCCTTACGCGTGTAGCGCAGCAGACGTTGCACGGAACCACGCCCCTGAGGCCCGACCATGATGCCGTTGTTTTTTAGCTGCGCCAGCAGGGGCAGCGGTTCTTCGGGCAAGGCGGCAGTGACCAGTATCCGGTCGAACGGGGCCTGTTCCGGCCAGCCTTCCCAGCCATCACCAAAGCGGTAGATAATGTTTTCCAGCATGAGGCGTTTGTGGCGCGTTTCGGCCTCAACCATCAAAGAGCGGTAGCGTTCAATCGTATAGACGTAACGCACCAGCCGCGACAGGATCGCCGTCTGGTAGCCTGAGCCGGTGCCGATTTCCAGAACGCGATGGCGGCCCTCAAGTTGAAGGGCCTGCGTCATCAGGGCCACGATATAGGGTTGCGAAATCGTCTGGCCACAGTTGATGGGAATGGCCGAATCTTCCCACGACCGGTCAAGAAACAGATCCGGCACGAACAGGTCACGCGGCGTATATTCCAGCGCATGCAGCAGGCGCTCATCGGCAATACCCTGCGCCTTCAGGCTTGTCAGCAAGCGCTCAATGCGGGTTTGCGGGCCTTCACTTGCCTCACTATCAACCATTGACAGACTCCGATCTGACGACCTTTTTCGGTACCGCGCCCCCTAATACCCCTTTGAACGAATTAAGCGTTTCATAGTGGGTCAGGTCAAGATGTAAAGGGGTCACCGAAATACGGTTTTCCGCCACAGCCTTAAGGTCGGTGCCGTCAAGCAACTGGTTTTCCTGCGCCTCGAAATCGAGCCAGTAATAGTCACGGCCACGCGGATCGACGCGTTTGACGGCATGAAGCTCATGCAGGTCGCGGAATCCCTGACGGGTCAGTTCGACGCCTGTGACCACATCGTCATCACAATCGGGGAAATTAATGTTGAAGATGATGTTTTTCTGCCAACCCTTTGACAACAGGGCACTGATGACCGGTGCACCATGATGACGGGCCGCTTCCCACTGGGCTTCGATATCGATCTCAAAATCGAGGCATTGCGACAGGGCGATGGACGGAATGCCTAAGCTCATGCCCTGTAAGGCACCGGCGACGGTGCCCGAAAGCGTCACATCCTGCGCCAGATTGAAGCCGCGATTAACGCCGGACAGCACCAGATCAGGCGGCGACGGCAGGAGGTCATTGACCGCGATCTGAACGCAGTCAGTCGGTGTGCCGTTCACAGCAAAGGTTTTCTCATCGCGGCGAATGGCGCGCAGCGGATCGTGCAGGGTAATGCCCCTGCCCTTGCCCGATTGTTCATAGAGCGGGGCACAGGTCCAGACGTCATCGCTCAGGGCGCGGGCGATCTCATGCAGGACCTTCAGGCCATAGGCGTCGATACCGTCGTCATTGGTCAGAAGGATACGCATGCTACAGTCTCCGGCTTATCCGATGTGCGTCAGGCCGCCCATATAGGGTTGCAGTACGGACGGAATGGCGATGCGGCCATTTTCGTCCTGATAGTTTTCCATGATCGCCACCAGGGTGCGCCCGACCGCCAGCCCTGAGCCATTGAGCGTATGGGCAAAGCGCGTTCCCTTTTCGCCGGTTTTGCGAATGCGGGCCTCCATACGACGCGCCTGAAAATCACCGCAGTTCGAGACGCTGGAGATTTCGCGATAGGTGTCCTGCGATGGCAGCCACACCTCAAGGTCAAATGTCTTGCGCGCGCCAAAGCCCATATCACCGGTGCAGAGCAGCATGGTGCGGAACGGCAGTTCCAGCTTTTTCAGGATGGTTTCGGCATTATCGACCATGCGCTCATGTTCGGCGGCTGACTGTTCCGGCGTGGTGATGGCCACCAGTTCGACCTTCTGGAACTGATGCTGGCGGATCATGCCTTTGGTGTCGCGTCCGGCAGAGCCTGCCTCGGCACGGAAGCAGTTGGTCAGGGCCGTCAGACGCAGCGGCAGTTCTTCTTCAGACGTGATCGCTTCACGGACAAGGTTGGTCAGGGAGACTTCGGCAGTCGGGATGAGGTAATATGGCGAGTCAAAATAGTAGCCAAGAGCCCCTTCAGGGTTAAGACGACGTGTTAACTCTTCTATCTTCTCTTTAGCTAAAGGCGTTAAGCTCACACTGCCATTAAGACGATTCAACAACTCGTAATCGGCTTTGAAATTCCCTTGGGATGTCTTAAACAAATCCTCTTCAAACTTGGGTAGTTGGCCTGTGCCATACAGGGCATGGTCGCGCACCAGAACCGGCGGATTGACCTCAAGGTAACCATGCTCGGCGGTCTGGACATCAAGCATCCACTGGCCGATAGCGCGTTCCAGACGGGCCAGTTGTCCCTTAAGGACGACGAACCGCGCGCCGGAAATTTTCGCGGCGGCTTCAAAATCCATCATTGATCCGAACGACGCTTTAAGCGTCTCACCGAGATCGGCGTGATCCTTGGGAGCGAAGGCCAGCTTTGTCGGTGTGCCGTGGTTACGCACCTCAAGATTGCCCGCTTCGTCCGCGCCCTGAGGGACGTCTTCAAATGGCAGGTTAGGTAGGGAGGCCAACAGGTCGCGCAGTTCCGCGTCTGCCTTGCGCTCCTCTTCCTGAGCGGTGGCAATGCCGCCTTTGAGCGCTTCAACCTCGGCCATCAGTTCCGAGGCGCGGGCTTCGTCTTTTTGCGCCTTGGCCTTACCTATTTCACCCGACAGCTTTTTCAGTTGTGCCTGATTGGTTTCAAATGCCGTCTTGGCGGCACGTAGCGCCTTATCGAGCGACAGGAGTTGTTCGACATCGGCGGTCGCGGAGTCACGTCCACGCGATTCCCAGCCCTTGATATAGGTTTCAGGTGTTTCACGGAGGGCTTTGATATCGTGCATGTCTGTTCTCTGAAGATATTGCCCCTCCCACCCCTTCGGGGTCCCCCCTCCCCGTAAACAGGGAGGGATGAAGGGCATTCAAATAATCCGCCCCTGCTTTAGCTGGGCAGGTGTCACGGCGCAAGCCCGCGACGGAGGGGGCATTTACACTCTAATCCGCGCGACGCGATTCGATAATCTTAACGCACCAGATCGAAATCTCGTACAAAAGCACAATCGGGATCGCCAGCATCAGTTGCGAAATCGGGTCTGGGGGTGTGACGATTGCGGCGACAATCACAATACCCAGAATGGCATAGCGGCGGCCTTCGCGCAGCAATTGCGAGGTGACCATGCCCGACAGCCCCAGAAGGGTCAGCACCACCGGCAACTGAAAACACAATCCAAAGGCCAGCATCAGGGTCGTGACCAGTGACAGATATTCTGACACCTTGGGCATCAGTTGCACCGACACACCGGCATCACCGAAAATCTGCTGATTGAGCGAGAACCACAAGACCATCGGGAGAATGATGTAGTAAACCAGCAAGGCCCCGATCAAAAACAGCACGGGCGCGGCAATCAAGAACGGTACAAAGG
>JBCEBX010000102.1:0-5260 GCA_039206455.1 Asticcacaulis sp. | reverse complement strand
AGGTCGCACAGAGCGCTGGCGTCAGCACAAGCGCCACCACAACCGACAGCGCCATGGCCGTCACCAGAGTGACCGAGAACTGACGATAAATGACCCCCTGCGACCCGCCGAAGAAGGCCATAGGCACGAACACCGCCGCCAGAACCAGCGCAATACCAATAAGTGCGCCGGTAATTTCATTCATCGAACGTATGGTCGCAGCCAGTGGCGGCAAGCCCTCTTCGACGATCACGCGTTCCACGTTTTCCACCACGACGATGGCGTCATCCACCAGCAAGCCGATGGCGAGAATAAGCCCGAACATGGTCAGGGTATTGATCGAGTAACCAAAGGCCCCCAGCACCGCAAACGTCCCCAGCAGAACCACCGGAACCGCAATGGTCGGAATGATGGTCGCCCGCCAGTTTTGCAGGAACAGGTACATGATAAGGAACACCAGCACCACGGCTTCGACCAGGGTCTTCACGACCTCATGGATCGACAGCTCGATAAAGGGCGAGGTATCAAACGGAATGACGTAATTATAGCCTTCGGGGAAATTCTCCTGCAGCACATCCATGCGTGCCTTGACGGCCTTGGCCGTATCAAGCGCATTGGCCCCCGGTGCCAGACGCAGCGCCAGACCCGAAGCGGGCTTGCCGTTAAAATAGGCTTCCCCGTCATAGGTTTCCGCACCCAATTCGACACGCGCCACATCCGACAGATGCACAATCGCGCCGCCTGAAGCGTTTCTCAGAACGATCTTCTCAAATTGCTCAACCGTATTCAGACGTGACTGCGCCGTGATGGTGGCATTCAGCGCTGTACCTTCCACCGCAGGCAATCCCCCGACCTGACCGGCAGACACCTGCGTGTTCTGGGCACGGATGGCCGCAATGACGTCCGTAGGCGTCATATTATAGCTCGTCAGCTTGGCCGGATCGAGCCAGATACGCATGGCGTACTGACCACCGAACAGCATGGTTTCCCCGATACCGTCTACCCGCGCCAGTTCATCCTGAAGACTTGAGGCGATATAGTCCGACAGGTCGGCATTGGTCACGCCTTCCTTATCGGAATAAAGCCCGACCACCATCAGGAAGTTACGCGCGGTCTTGTTTACCTGAACACCTTGCGCCTGCACTTCCTGCGGCAGCGACGGAATCGCCGACTGAAGCTTGTTCTGCACCTGTACCTGCGCAATATCGATGTCGGTTCCGGCATCGAAGGTCAGGGTAATGCTGGCCGCACCGGTCGCATCAGACGAGGAGTTGATGTACAAAAGGCCATCAAGCCCCTTCATCTTTTGCTCGATAATCTGCGTCACCGAGTCTTCAACCGTCTTGGCCGAGGCCCCCGGATAGAAGGCCGCGACACCGACCTGAGGCAGGGCGATTTCAGGATATTGGGCAACCGGCAGGTTACGGATCGACAAAATGCCCGCAAGCATGATGACGATAGCCACCACCCACGCAAAAATGGGGCGATGAACGAAAAAGCGCGAGATCATAGTGTAAGTCCTTTGGGGGAAACGGTCTTACTTAAAAAACACATATAATACAGAATCATAAGCCGCATTCAGCGGCTTACTTTTCCGGTTGTTGACCAATGACCGATGCCTTGACCGGCGCATCAGGACGTACCTTTTGCAGACCTTCAACGATCACCTTGTCACCCGCCTGAAGTCCGCCGGTCACCAGCCACTTGTCACCAACGGTCTGACGAACCTGAATCGGACGGATGGCCGCCTTGTTTTCCTTGGTCACCACATAGACCATGGCATTACCCTTCGGATCGCGCGTCACCGCAGGCTGTGGCACCAGAATGCCGCTGCCGATCACACCCGAAGATACGCGGGCACGGGCATACATACCGGGCAGAAGGTCGCCCTTGGGGTTAGGGAACAAAGCGCGCAGCGTTACCGTACCGGTCGCTTCATCCACTGAAACGTCCGAAAACTGGAGCTTGCCCTTTACCGGATAGACCGAGCCGTCTTCGAGGATCAGTTCCACATCGGCGCTACCCGACTGACCGATCGTGCCTTCAGCCACAGCCTTACGCAGGGCCAGCACTTCGTTCACCGACTGGTTGATATCCAGATAGATGCTGCTGATGTTCTGAATACGCGCCAGTTCCGTCGCCTGAGACGCGGTCACCAACGCACCGGGCGTCACTGTCGATTTGCCGATACGACCGGAAATCGGGGCCTGAACCTTGGTGTAGTTCAAATTGATGGCGGCGGTCTGGAGATTGGCCTTGGCCGAGGCTACCGTCGCTTCGGCCTGCTTGAGCGCGGCTTGTGCGTCGTCATTTTCCTGCTTGCTGATGGCGTTGACCTTCACCAGTTCGGCAAAGCGTTCAGCCTTGAGGCGCGATGAGGTAAGCGTCGCTTCGGCCTGCGCCAGTTGTGCCTGAGCCGCAGCATGTGCCGCCGCGAAGGGGGCCGGATCAATCTGATAAAGCGACTGACCCGCGTTCACATAGGCCCCTTCGGTGAACAGGCGCGACTTGATGATACCGCCGACCTGCGGACGCACATCAGACACCAGAAACGCCGAGGTGCGCCCCGAAAGTTCCGTCGTCAGGTTGACCGCTTCGGTCTGAACCACAACCACGCCGACCTCAGATGGGCCCATGCCCTGCCCCTGATCAGCGGCCTTGTCACCACAGGCGCTCAAAAGCAGCATGGCTCCGGCACCGATCAGGCCCGCCGTCACCGAAAGACGCCGCCGCTGACGGATGGGCATAAACGAAATCGACATGAAAACTCTCCGGGAGATAGATCGGGCCAGCACAACACCGGCAAAAAAAGAAACATTCGCGTATTAATTGTCCCCCGCGACACTTTTGCGCGAAAAACAGAAAACACCAGGTTAAAACCTTACAACTAATAGTGAGAATGAACGATCATTCTCATTTTTTGTGGATTTATGCGTCTTTATCGTATATGTCAAGCACCACAGTGGATTAAAAAACGTTCATTGTTTACCGGTGAACCCTGTATAAAAAACCACGCTAATCCTATGGAATCAATGGAACCGCTTTGCGCGACATGAACAACAACACGACGCCCGAACCTATTAGCAAAACGCAACAGAACCGTGAAATCCGTCGCCAGCAGATACTGGATGCAACGGTAAAATGTGTCCGCAAATCAGGCTTTCATGGGGCCAGCATGGCTGATATCGCCCATGAGGCGGGCCTGAGCGTCGGTGTAATCTACCGCTATTTCGCCAATAAGGAAGCGATTATTGAAGCGCTCGTCGCCAATGATCTGGCCCAGATGCGTGCGAAATTTGCCGAATGGGACATGACGCCGGACGAAGCCCTGCTTGATACCATTCTCGATACTATCGAATACGCGCTTGATCACAAGTTTAACGCCGACAACAGCGCCCTGGCCCTCGAAGTGCTGGCCGAAGCTGCCCGCAACCCCAATGTCGCCAATATCGTGCAAAATGCCGATATTCAGGAACGCGAACTGAGCCGCAACCTGTGTGAGCGTCTGGCAGGTTGCCCCTGCAATACCGGTCGCCTGACGGCGCGGGGCGAGATCATCAGCATGATCTTTGACGGCATGATGTCGCGTTTCATCGCCAATCCGAACATCGACCGCGAGGCCCTGCTGCCGGTTTTACGCGAAGTCATGACCTTCCTGTTCACCCTGCCCGACCCTCAACCATCCAAAAGCTAGGGCTTAGCGTAAGAATCGGTGGCGCTTACCGTTTACAGTAACGTTTTTAAGCCGGATGCCCGAGGCATGTCTGACGATATCGGCCTCGGTCACACCGTCAAACCGGCAATCGCGCAAGGTCACATTGCGCACCGGCGCATGCGGCAGCCCCTGAATGTCCATGCCCCGGACCGCCTTACGCGCCGTGACCCGTTCAATCGTGATATCCCTGACGACCGGCGTGAATTCGCCCTTCGCCCCTTCTTCATAATTGAAATCACAGATCAGCACCGAGCGCTCGACCTCACCAATGGTGATATCGCGGAAATGAAAATGCTCCAGCACCCCGCCACGCCGCGCATTGGTCTTGAAACGAAACGCGTACCATAACTCAGGACTATCCATCCGGCAGTTTTCAGCAAATACATGATGCACCCCGCCTGAGATTTCGCTGCCAATCACCACCCCGCCATGCCCGTCCTTCATCTCGCAATTTCGGATGACGATATTCTGCGACGGCACATTAACCCGCCGCCCGTCAGCATTGCGGCCCGACTTGATGGCAATGCAGTCATCCCCCGTATCAAACAGACAGTTCTCGATCAGCATGTGATCGACCGATTCCGGATTACAGCCGTCATTGTTCGGGCCATGCCCCGTGACTGTCACCCCGCTGACGATGACATTACGACATAACACCGGATGGATATTCCAGAAGGGCGCATCCTTAAGCGTCACGCCCTCAACCTTCACCGTATCACAGCCGTAAAACTGCACAAAACACGGCCTGAGATAATCCCCATCGCCAAACACCCGCTGTTCCGGCGGCACACCGTCCTCGGCCATCTGGAACAGGCGATTACGCGCCGGATGCTGGGTAGCCATACCCTCACGCCATCCGAACCGCTTACCGCTCGACCAGGACCACCAGCGCTCATTGGCACCTTGCCCATCCAGCACGCCCTTGCCCGTCACCGAAACATGCGACACATCTTTCGCGTAGATCAGCGGCGAGTAGTTGATCAGTTCGACCCCTTCCCAGCGCGTAAATACCGGCGGATAATCCGCCGTATCGGTGGAAAACAAAAGTGTCGCGCCTTCCTCAAGGTGCAGATCAATCCGCCCCCCAAGATGTATAGCCCCCGTTAGAAACCGTCCCTTTGGCACCCGCACATGCCCACCACCGGCGGCGACACAGGCCGCAATCGCCCGCGCAATGGCGTCGGTGTTCTTCGTCACGCCATCGCCGACCGCCCCGAAGTCGGTAATATCAACCCGATAATCCGGAATAACGGGCGCAGATATGGCCGCCACAATGGCCCGCGCCTTCGCCCACGGATCGGACGCCGCCCACACCGATACCGGTACGCTGCCTACAACCGCCGCCGAAGCCGCGCCCCCAAGCCATTGCCTGCGTGAAACTGTCATGCCCTTATCCTTTCGGCGGTTGCCCACATCAAAGGCCCTACGCCCTTGGGGTCATTAGGCGTAACCGGTTCGGAAATATAATAATCATACGACCCATCCCGATAGGGACGATTGCCCAACCCCGCCACACCGCAAATCCCGTTCAGCGCCTGAGGCGTCAGAAACTGATCCACGCAGGAC
>JBCEBX010000101.1:0-5279 GCA_039206455.1 Asticcacaulis sp. | reverse complement strand
CCTTCAAGGAAGGCAAGTTCGTCACCGTGACAGACGCTGACCTTCAGGGCAAGTGGTCGGTATTCTTCTTCTATCCGGCCGACTTCACCTTTGTTTGCCCAACTGAGCTTGAAGATCTGGCGGATAACTATGCCGAATTCCAGAAGCTTGGCGTCGAAATCTACGGCGTGTCGACCGACACCCATTTCACCCACAAGGCCTGGCACGACACCTCGCCCGCTATCGGCAAGATCAAGTACCACCTCGTAGGCGACCCCACCACGCAACTGTCGCGCAACTTCGAGGTTCTTATCGAAGAAGTCGGTCTGGCTGATCGTGGCACCTTCGTCGTCGACCCTGAAGGCAAGATTCAGATCGTTGAAATCACTGCCGGTGGCATTGGCCGTAACGCGCTTGAGCTTCTACGCAAGATCAAGGCGGCCCAATATGTCGCGTCTCACCCCGGCGAAGTTTGCCCGGCCAAGTGGGAAGAAGGCGAAAAGACTCTTGCCCCTTCGCTCGACCTCGTCGGCAAGATCTAAGGCGCATTATGAAAGGCGGTTTCCGCTTTTCACCCATAATGCGCGACAGGATACATAATCCGGAGCCTCTGGTTCCGGAGCATCCCTGACCCGCGCCGCTGCTGTGGCCCCGAGCGGGTGCATGGCGGCGGCGCTTTTTATTTTCGGGGCCAATATTTTCGGGAGTTTGACACAATGTTGGAAGCTGGTCTGAAATCGCAATTGCAGGGTTACCTTGAACGGCTGGTGCAGCCGATTGAACTGGTGGCCTCGGTTGATGATAGCCCCAAATCCAAGGAATTACTGGCCCTGCTTGAGGATATCGCTTCGGTGTCCGCAAAGGTGTCGGTCAAAACCGATGGCGCGGATGACCGCAAGCCGTCCTTTGCCATTAACCGTCCGGGCGAAGACACCGGTGTGCGTTTCGCAGGCCTGCCGCTGGGACATGAATTTACCTCACTGGTTCTGGCCTTGCTTCAGGTTGGCGGTCACCCGCCACGCGTCGAGGCCGATGTCATCGAGCAAATCAAATCGCTCGACCGTGACCTGACTTTTGAGACCTATTTCTCACTGTCGTGCCAGAACTGCCCCGACGTGGTTCAGGCCCTGAACCTGATGAGCGTGCTTAATCCGCGCATTCGTCACGTAGCCATTGACGGCGCGCTGTTTCAGGCAGAGGTTGATGCCCGCAAGATCATGGCCGTCCCCAGCATCTATGTGAACGGTGAGCCTTTCGGTCAGGGCCGCATGGGCCTTGAGGAGATTCTCGCCAAGATCGATATGGGTGCGCAAATCCGCGAAGCCGAAAAGATCAACGCCAAGGCGCCCTATGATGTTCTGGTGGTCGGTGGCGGCCCCGCCGGTGCCGCAGCGGCGATCTATGCCGCGCGTAAGGGCATCCGTACGGGTGTGGTCGCTGAACGCTTTGGCGGTCAGGTGCTCGACACCATGTCGATTGAGAACTTCATCTCGGTCTCTCATACCGAAGGCCCGAAACTGGCCTCGGCCCTTGAGCAGCATGTGCGCGAATACGAAGTCGATATCATGAACCTGCAAAAGGCGCGTCAGCTTGTGCCGGCGACCTCGGCAACCGGCCTGATAGAGATTCAGCTCGAAAGCGGTGCCTCTGTGCATGCGCGTAACGTCATCCTTTCGACCGGCGCCCGCTGGCGGCAGATGAACGTGCCGGGTGAAGACTTCTACCGCAACAAGGGCGTCGCCTATTGTCCGCACTGTGACGGCCCGTTGTTCAAGGGCAAGCGCGTCGCGGTGATCGGCGGCGGTAACTCCGGCGTCGAAGCGGCCATTGATCTCGCGGGCATCGTCGCGCACGTCACCCTGCTTGAGTTCGACACGGATCTTCGGGCCGATGCTGTCCTGCAACGCAAGCTGGCCAGCCTGCCCAATGTCACCATTCTCACCAGCGCCCAGACCACCGAGGTCATCGGCAATGATGAGAAGGTCACGGGCCTGCGTTATAAGGACCGTCAGCGCGACACCGAGCATGTGCTCGAACTCGAAGGCATCTTCGTCCAGATCGGTCTGGTGCCGAACACCGAATGGCTGAAAGGTACGATTGACCTGTCTCCACGCGGTGAAATCGAGATCAATGCGCGTGGTGAAACCAGCCTCCCCGGCGTCTTTGCTGCCGGTGATGTGACCACTGTGCCCTATAAGCAGATCATCATCGCCATGGGTGAAGGCTCAAAAGCGGCCCTGTCGGCCTTTGATCACCTGATCCGCACCTCGGCTCCGGCGGAAACCATCGCCGCCGAGTGAACAGCGCTCCCTCCTCCCTGTGCGCCAGCATGGGGAGGTGGATCGGCGCGATAGCGACGAGACGGAGGGGTATCTCTTTAAACCGCCTCAAACCCAATCGGTCGGCCGTAGAACTTTTCCGCCAGACCCGAAGGCTGCACATTCAGGCCGGTCGTCAGGAAACGCCTGAGACCTGAACGGCCAATGCCATATTCAGGATGTGCCGCCAGATAGCTTACCAACGCCTCGGTCACCGATGACGGCTGATGGATCAGCGGCGTGCCTTTCGGCAAGGCTTCCCGGAACAGGTCACCGACAATCTCATAGTGGGTACAGCCCAGAATAGCCCGATCCGGATAACGCCCGATGCGGCTTTTCAAAGCTTCAACATGACCGATAATCCGTTCACGGATGATATATTCGTCTGCCCCATATTCAATCATGCCCGCCAGCCCGGCACAGGGTTCACTAAACACGGCAATATCCTGACGCCGCTTGTCAATTTCGATTTCATAGACCCGTGACCGCGCCGTCGCCGGTGTACAGAAAATCCCGACCACATCCAGATTGGCTATGCGTGAGCCGTCGCCTTTTTCCGGCTCATGCGTCCACGGCAGACCCGTTGCCGCCTCAATCGTCGGCACGATGATCCCCAGCACATTGACGGGCCGCTGATAGGTACGGCGAAACTCCGCCAGCCAGGTCGCCTGCAACCGCCTGAGCGCCACCGCAGAGGCCGTATTGCACGCCAATACGACTAATGACGCGCCCGCCTCAAACAGAATCTCACAGCCCCGCCGCGTCAGGCTGACAATCTCCTCACCATCACGCTCGCCATAGGGGGCATATTTCTGATCCGCCAGATAGACCATGTCTGCGACGGGCAGACTTTCAGACAGGGTGCGGTGAATGCTTAAGCCCCCAACGCCGGAATCGAAAACCCCAATGGCCATGCCGCGATACCCTGAAATCCATAATGCTGATCCCTATATAGAACAGCAGGACATTTGCCGTCCATGCCCATTCAGACCGCTTGCGGGCCTTAAAGGGCTGTGGTTAGCTGAAGCCGAAACAATTTAAGGAGTGGCACTCATGGGTCTGGATCGTCGCACGGTGGTGGGGTTAATGGCGTCCGCGAGTCTGATTCCCGGTGCCGCTCTTTCTGCAAATAAGGATATATCCGTGCTGACAGACCCGTGGACAGGCCCCTATGGCGGGGTGCCCCCCTTCGATAAGGCGAAACTCGAAGACTTTGAAAAAGCGTTCGATATCGCCATGGAGGCTCAGCGCGCCGAAATCCGCGCCATTACCGTTGTCCGGTCAATGCCGACCTTTGAAAACACCATTGTCGCCCTTGAAACCTCAGGCGCGGCCATGGAGCGCGTCGGCGCGATCTACTGGGTGTGGATGGGTGGCCTGTCTTCCCCTGAGTTTCAGGAAGTCTCACAGCGCCTGTCGCCCAAACTCGCCGCCTTTGGCGATGAAATCATGCAGAACGAGGCCCTGTTTCAGCGCATCAAAAGCGTCTATGCGCGCCGCGCCGAACTGAACCTGACACCGGAACAGGACAGGCTCCTGTGGCTGACCTATGACAATTTCGTCCGCTCCGGTGCCGACCTCTCACCCGAAGCCAAGGCACGGGTCGCGGAAATCAACAAGGAACTGTCGGTTCTGTTCAACCAGTTCTCGAACAATCTCCTGCACGACGAAGAGCAGGTGCTCTACGTTACCCGCGCGGAACTTGAGGGCCTGTCCGAAGGCTTTATCGCCTCCGCCGCCAAGGCCGCCACCGACGCCGGTAAGGACGGGCTTTATGCCATCCAGAACACCCGCTCGGCCATGGAACCGGTGACCACCTTCGCCCACGACCGGGCCTTGCGTGAAAAGGTCTGGCGCACCTATATCAATCGCGGCGACAATGGTGACGCCTATGACAATAACGAGATCATCCGTAAAATCCTGAAACTGCGTTTCGAACGTGCCCAGCTGCGTGGCTATAAGACCCACGCTCACTGGCGGCTGGAAAACGCCATGGCCAAGACACCCGACGCCGCCATGGGGCTTATGCAATCCGTCTGGCCCGCCGCCGCCCAGCGCGTTAAGGAAGAAGTCGCCGATATGCAGGCCATCGCCGATCAGGAAAAGGCGGGCCTGACCATCGAACCGTGGGACTACCGCTACTACGCCGAAAAGGTACGCAAGGCGCGCTACGATCTCGATGAAAACGAGATCAAGCCTTACCTTCAACTGCATAAGCTGGTCGAAGGCATGTTCTGGGCCGCGTCTGAAACCTTTGGCTATCAGTTCACCAAGGTCGACACCGTCCCCGCCCCCAAAGGCGCGAAATTCCAGCATGACATTGGCTTTGTCCATAAAACCGGCGATACCGTGCCCGTCTTCCACGAAGACGTCACCGTCCATGAGGTCAGCCGCAATGGTAAGGTTGTCGGCCTGTTCTACTTCGACCCCTATGCCCGCAAAGGCAAACGTTCCGGTGCCTGGATGAACGCCTATCGCTCGCAATCGAAAGTGAATGGCGAAACCCTGCCGCTGGTGTCGAACAATTCAAACTTCATCGAAGCGGCACCGGGCGAACCGATCCTGATTTCATGGGATGACGCGACCACCCTGTTCCATGAATTCGGCCACGCCATTCACGGCCTGTCGTCCAATGTCACCTATGCCTCCCTGGCGGGCACCGCCGTGGCACGCGACTATGTCGAGTTCCCCTCACAGGTCAATGAGCGCTGGCTGTCCACCGCCGAAGTCCTGAGCCGCTTTGCACTGCATTACAAAACCGGTGAAGCCCTCCCGCCCGCCCTGCTTGAGAAGATCAACAAGGCGGCCACCTTCAATCAGGGTTTCGGTACGGTCGAATACCTGTCCGCCGCCCTGATCGATATGAAGCTGCATCTGGCAGGCGGTGCCGATATCGATCCCGATGCCTTTGAACGCGAAACGCTGGAACAACTCGGCATGCCGAAGGAAATCGTCATGCGCCACCGCACACCGCAGTTCGCG
>JBCEBX010000100.1:0-5296 GCA_039206455.1 Asticcacaulis sp. | reverse complement strand
AGCGGGCGGGGCTTACCCTGTTTGGCTATTCTTATGGCTTTGTCGGATTGCAGAATACGCCGGAGGGTTTGCGGGTCATTCAGGCCGCCAATCTGACGGCCAATGAAAACGGTACGGAACAGGTCACATCGGGGCCGGTGCATACGGGGCCGGTGTGGCTTAAGGTGGCGGTTGAACCAATCCGTGAAACCATCGCGCCACCGGCTGACCCGACACGATACTGGCCGTCCATGACGCGGGCCATCTACGCCCGTGCGCAGTTCAGCTATAGTATTGATGGCAAGACCTATGTGCCTCTGGGCGCGGCGGTGACGGTTAAGCCGGGACGTTGGGTCGGCTCGCAGATTGGTCTGTTTGCGCAGGCCCCTGCGGGCACGCCGGCCTTTGCCGCTACGGCGGTGGGACATGCTGATTTTGATGATTTCAGTGTGAAATAATGCGCAGGCGTGGGGTGGCAGGGATTGTCGGTGTTTTGAGCCTGTTGAGCGCTGCCGTAAGTCATGCCGCCCCCTATCGGCTGGCGGAAGGGGTGTTTGCCCCGTCGCAACCCGAACTGGGGCTTAAGGCCGCCGAGGGTACGCAGACCTTCACGGTGTTTGCGCCCAAAGCCACAGATGACCGGTTCAATAATGGCGTGGTGCTGATGCCGTTCAAGGGGCGGCTCTATGCCCAGTGGCAGAGTTCTTACCGTGACGAGGACTCACCTGATACATGGGTGGCTTTCAGCCATAGTGAGGATGGTGAAAACTGGAGCGCGCCGTCTATGCTGGCCGAACGCGGGCGCAACGGGGCCATGCACACCAGCGGCGGCTGGTGGACGGATGGCGAGACACTGGTGGCCTTTGTTAATGTGTGGCCGACGGGGTTTCAGTCCGGTGACGGCGGCTATACGGATTACCGGCTGAGCACGGATGGGGTGAATTGGAGCGCGCCGCAGCGGGTGACCGATAAGACCGGACAGGCGGTGACGGGCATTATCGAACAGGACCCGCACCGGCTTAAGAGCGGGCGCATCGTCACCGCCTTTCATCAGCGTCCGGCTCTGGTGGTCAGCCCGTTCTATACGGACGATCCGCTGGGGGTGAGTGGCTGGGTCAAGGGGGCGTTGCCGCTTTTGCCGCATGATGCGAAGGCACCGCATGGCAAGCCGGTGAGCCGCGAACTGGAGCCAAGCCTGTTTGAGGCCGGTGACTGTGTGGTGATGGTCTTCCGCGATCAGGCCTCAAGCTACCGGCAACTGGCGTCGGAAAGTTGTGATGGCGGGGTTAACTGGTCGCAGGCGGTTGTGACCAGCATGCCGGATTCGCGTTCGAAACAAAGCGCGGGGAACCTGCCGAACGGACGGGCTTATCTGGTGAATGCGCCCAATGCCGATCGGGTGCGTATGCCTCTGGCTATCACGGTGGGCGACGGGCGGTGCTTTACCGACAGCTATCTGCTGCGCGGGGCCTCTGACCTTCAGCCATTGCGCACTGAGGGGAAATATAAGCGCCCCGGATATCATTACCCCAAGTCGGTGATCTGGGGGGATCACCTTTATGTCGGCTATGCGACCAATAAGGAAGACGTGCAGGTCACGCGCGTGCCTTTGAACGCCTTAAAAACCAAACCGGAGCGCGGCTGCGACTCCGAATAACAGGACAGGAAACGAGATGAGAAAACGTCATTGGCAATTGACGGCGGCCATTGGGGCACTGGTGTTCGGTGGTCTGGCTCCGGCCATTGTGCGGGCGGAAGCACCTGCCGCCTATCTTGATCCGTCCTTGACGGCGAAGGCGCGGGCGGCTGATCTGGTAGCGCGTATGACGTTAGAGGAAAAGGCGTCGCAGATTCACAATAATGCGGTGGCGATTCCGCGTTTAGGCATACCAGCCTATGAGTGGTGGAACGAAGGTCTGCACGGGGTGGCGCGTGCCGGTGAAGCGACCGTTTTCCCGCAAGCTATCGGGATGGCGGCGACGTGGGATGTGCCGCTCATTCATCAGGTTGCCGATGTTACCGCTACCGAATTTCGCGCCAAGAACCTGAAGGCGCGTGCGCCTGACGGCAGCACCAAGCGCTATCAGGGGCTGACCGTGTGGTCGCCCAACGTCAATATCTTTCGTGATCCGCGGTGGGGGCGGGGGCAGGAAACGTGGGGTGAAGACCCGCACCTGACGACCCGCATGGGCGTGGCCTTCATTCAGGGGCTTCAGGGGGATGATACCGAACACCCCAAGACCATTGCTGCCGTCAAGCATTATGCTGTCCATAGCGGTCCGGAAGCCGATCGTCATTTCGATGATATTCATCCGTCAAAGCGTGATGTCGTCGAGACCTATATGCCCGCTTTTTATGCAGCGGTGACTGAGGCGAAAGCGCAGTCTCTGATGTGCGCCTATAATGCCATTGACGGTTATCCGGCCTGCGCCAATCCGGTCTATATGCAGGACATTCTGCGGCGGGAATGGAAGTTTACCGGCCATGTAGTGTCCGATTGTGCGGCCATTGCTGACTTTCATCTGCCGACCTCGCACAAGTGGGTCAAAACCCCCGAAGAGGCGGTGGCCGAAGCGCTTAAGGCTGATACAGACCTGATCTGCGATTTTCCGGCCAATGCGACGGCGCAACCGGTAACGACGGTTAATGCGGTGAAAGCTGGTCTGTTGCCTGAGGCTGATCTGGATGAAGCCTTGGTGCGCCTGTTTGAGGCGCGTATCCGTCTGGGGCTTTATGAGGCGGCGGGTGAAGGCCCGTGGGGGCATATTACCGCGGCCGATTATGACACGCCGGACCATCGGGCGCTGGCGCAGAAAACCGCGGAATCGGCCATTGTGCTGCTTAAGAATGACGGGCTTTTGCCCCTAAAAGGTGATCCGAGACGCATTGCCGTTATCGGGCCGAATGCCCATACGGTTGATGCGCTGGTGGGCAATTATAACGGCACGCCGTCAAAACCGGTGACCATAGTGGATGGTCTTAAGGCGCGGTATCCTAATGCCGAGATTACCTATGTTGAAGGTACGGGCTGGGTCGCGCCGCCGCTTGAGGACGTGCCGGATGCGGCGCTTTGTGTTGATGCGGCCTGCGCGCAAACCGGCATAGAACAGGCAGAGTTTGACAATCTGCGGCTGGAAGGGACTCCCGTTAAGGTCGGCACGGAAAAGAACGTCTATTTCCGCTGGGGCTGGCCGGATCGCCAGCAACGGGATACGACGATCCGCTGGTCAGGCTATCTCAAGGCCGGTGAAAGCGGAGCGCACCGTTTTCGCTTTACGGGGGATGACGGCTATCGCATCTGGATTGACGACCAGCTGATTGCCGATGTGTGGGATATTACCTGGCCGACCTCGGACAGCGATGTTCAGCTTGAGGCGGGCAAGACCTACCGTATCCGGGTTGAGGCGGCGCAAAAAGGTGTGCGCGAAGACCAGAAGCTGCAATGGAGCCGCCCGAGTGCGGGGGGTGACAAGGCGATTGAGGCGGCGAAAAAGGCTGATCTGGTGGTCTTTGCGGCCGGACTGACGTCGCGGCTTGAGGGGGAGGAAATGCGGGTCAGTGCGCCGGGCTTTGCCGGTGGCGACCGCACGAGCCTTGATCTGCCTGCGCCGCAGCAAAACATGCTGGAGGCCCTGCATGGAACCGGTAAACCGGTCATCCTGGTTCTGATGAACGGCAGGGCCATGAGTGTTAACTGGGCCGATCAGCATATTCCGGCGATCATTGAGGCCTGGTATCCGGGCGGTGAGGGCGGTCATGCTGTGGCGCGGCTTATTGCGGGTGATTATAGCCCTGCCGGAAGGCTGCCGCTGACCTTCTATCGTTCGGCGGATCAGTTGCCGCCGTTTAAAGACTATAATATGGACGGGCGCACCTATCGCTATTTCAAAGGTGAAGCGCTTTATCCGTTCGGGCATGGCCTGAGCTATACGGATTTCACCTATAGCCAGCCGGTACTCAGTCAGACAGAAGTTAAGGCGGGTGATGCGGTCACCTTAAGTGTCACCGTGATCAACAGCGGTCAGCGCGACGGCGATGAGGTTGTGCAGGTCTATGTGTCACGCGACCATAAGGACGCGCCGATCCGTACATTGCGGGCTTTCAAACGCATAGGATTGAAAGCGGGGGAAAGTCAGGTCGTTACGTTCACACTCAGTGCCCATGACATGAGTCTTGTGGATGCAGAGGGCCAGCGTCGGGTAGAGGCCGGTGCCGTGAATATCTGGGTTGGAGGCGGTCAGCCTGTATCGCGGGACGGTTTGAAGGCCGCCTCCGGGGCTGCGGTTTCATTTAAGGTTGCAGGGTCTGCGGATATTGCGGCCTATTAAGTATACGGGCGGCGTTTATTTATCAAAGTGCCGCCCCGATATTTTTTGCAGCGCAGCAAATGTGATGCAGGTGCGTTTTTTTGCATGAAGCTTATGTCTTTTTTATAATAAGAACTACGCTCTTTCTATAAAACTTATGCAGACTCGGGTAATTTTAACAGGCTGATTACGCAGTTGTTTTCGGGAAAGGAGGCGGGGCGTTTAACGCGTGCCTGCCTCAGTCAGCATCTGGGTGGTGCCGGATGTGCGTGTACAATCAGGGTGAGCCACCTCTCGTTTGGTAAGGAACTGTCCCTTCTCAATTCCGGAGATCGTCATGCCTAGTGTACATAATGATCCAATGTTTACCCATACCCCCGTCCCGACCGAGGATACGACCAGCCGTAACTGGCTATGGCCGACGATCGCCCTTGTGGCGGCGCTTCTGGTGGTTCTGTTTGTCATGCTGACTCATACAGAGCGCGGGGTTGATCCAAGAGTCATGAGTCAACCCATTGCGGCGGAAACCGGCGTAGCAGCTAATCGCTGATATCTGAGGTCGGCCACTGTTATTCGACATAGCGCGGATAGGCGAAGGCCCATCCGCCTTTGGCCATGTATGTCTGTTGGTATTGGGTCGGTCAGGCTGTGGTTTAAATTTCCTCATTTCATAGTTGAGAAAAAATCACAGACCAAAACCGGCGTGATACATGGATAAATTAATATCCATATGATAGGAATTAAATGTGCCTTATCGGGTGCATCCCTATCCTCCTCAGAAAAGGGTCAACTCCCATGACCGTCCGGCCGAATTCAACGACAGCACCGACAAGCATGCCTGCGCAGCTTGTGTGGTATGCGCGTTGCCCGACCCTGACGGCCATGGGCCTTCTGGCCCATCGCGGCGCGTTGCAGCGTGCGTTTTTGAGAGAGCCGATCAATCTGGTGTCTGTGCGGGAAACGTCTCAGCCCAGCGTCAAGCAGGGCTATCTCGATCATAGTCTGCCGAA